>CALGUT010000298.1 GCA_937920335.1 uncultured Opitutales bacterium | reverse complement strand
CTTCGACCAGTTGATTGTGCGCATGATAAGCTCAACAAAAGATCTCGCTAAACACCTCGGTCTTTCAAGGTGGACGGTATCTCGTGTCCTTAATGGACACCCTGAGGTGAAGGAGGAGACTCGTCTTCGTGTTCTTGAGGCAGCCAGTGAGTTGGGGTTTTCACCTAACGCTATGGCGCGGGGTTTAAGAGGGGGGGCTACTGGATTGATTGGCGTTTGCTTTCAGGAGCTTGAGTCACCAGCGCTGGCAAAGAAGATGTCTTTCTTGCAACAGGAGTTGAGGGCATTGGGCTTTCAAGGTATGATCGAGCTCACTGATGGTGACCCTGAGTTGGAGGAGTCGGTGATACGTCACTTCCTTTCATTGAAAACGGACGGAATTATTTTGGTGGGTTCGACATTGGAGTCTGGAAGTCGGACGATTAAGCGTCTGATCCAGACCCAGGTACCGACGGTGTTGGTGGATCCTATCCACAAGCTTCCCTTTCCGTCCATTAGCTTGGATCGAGCTGGAATTATGGCGCTTGTTGTTGAGCACCTGTGGTTGAGAGGGCATCGTAAGTTTGCGCTTTTGGGAATCGAGAGTGATCCAGTCTTAGGTAAGGTTCGTATTGAAGGCGTTAAAAAGGGCTTGGAGAAATTCGGGGGTGATTACGAAGCACAGGTATGTAGTTACACGGCTCCCGGTTTTGGCCTTCAGGATTATGGCTACGGATATAGTTTAGCTAAGACAGTCCTCAAAAACGGAAGGTCCGAAACCGCCTGGATTGCGATGAACGATCGACTTGTAATTGGCGCTCTCTCCTGCCTGCGGGAACAAGCTGTTCGAGTGCCCGGGGATGTAGCTTTGGTTGGCTTTGACAATTTGGATATCTCCTCCTGGTACGATCCACCACTCACGACGGTCGATCAGGTTATCCCCAAGCTCTTCCGTGAGGCAGTCGCTCGACTGGTCACGACTATTACTGATTTCAAAGAAGATAGAGTATCAGAAACCTGGATACTTCCGGAGCTGATTATTCGAAAGACCAGTTGATCCACGATGGATGGTGACTGTCTGATCGTCTAGTTGATGGTCGGGCCGACTGGACTCGAACCAGCGACCTCTGCGTCCCGAACGCAGCGCTCTACCAGGCTGAGCTACGGCCCGTACTGATAAAAACGGTCCTACCTCTTTTTCTAACTGTCAAGATCCAAGATCTTTTGCTCGGCATCGGTCGCTTGTTCCTCGGTGGTACCCTCTTCATCTGCGGTTGCTCTTGCGACTCGTTGGACGATGTTCTTCGTAATGATGTTGCCTTGGCTTCCACGGCTTTTCATCGCGAAATCAGCGAAGTTGAAAGGGATTTCCAGCTTCCGTAAGCGGGGAATCGGTTTGTGATATACTTTAACAAAGGGGCTTTCTGCCTCAGTTTTGTCTACCGAGAAGAAGAACACTCTAGATCCAGCTTTTCCCTTGGTAAGTGGATACTCTTTGTCTCGGGTTACACCGCCTATTTGAAATTTTTTGGCATAGAGAGAACCACGTTTACCGTCTCGGTACATCATAGAGTAGACGAATTTCTCGTCTTTGTCGAATATGGCAATGTGTATGATGTCCTTCCCAACGAAGACTTTATCCGCTACTTTGACGACTCGCATATTGCCATCGCGGGTGATTACTATGATATCATCAAGACTTGAGCACTTAAGAACGGCGTCGTCTTTTTTCATACCCGTGCCGATGAAACCGTCTTTGTAATTCGCGTAGAGTGTTTCACTCGCAACGGCGACCTTGGTGGCAATCACACGGTCAAAAGAAGCCAATTCAGTTTTTCTTTCTCTACCGGCTCCATACTTTTCCTTGAGCGATTCGTAGAACTTGATCGTGAATTTTGTTAGACTCTTAAGATGACGTTTTACCTCTTTCATCCGATCTTCCAACCCCTTGATATACTCATCTGCCCGGAAGGCATCGTAGCGGGAGATCCGTTTGATTTTGATTTCCGTCAGACGCGCGATGTCGTCGTCCGTTACTTCGCGCTGCAGTAGATGGAGGAATGGTTTCAGTCCGTTGCGAATAGCTTCGATGACAGCTTCCCAAGTAGTGCACTCTTCGATGTCTCGATAAATTCGATTCTCGATAAATATTTTTTCGAGACTACTGAGGTGCCATTTTTCTTCTAATTCTCCCAGCTCGATTTCGAGTTCCAGTTTAAGAAGAGCCCGTGTGTGTTTTGCGGATCTTCTTAGTAGCTCTGACACGGGTAAGAATTCTGGGCGGTTGTTCTCAATAATGCTGGAGTTTGGCGCCAAGGAGTTCTCGCAGTCAGTGAATGCGTAGAGTGCGTTGATCATGGTTTGAGCGTCTATACCTGGAGACATCGTGATGAGTATTTCCACATGCTCAGCGGTATGGTCCTCGATCCGATCAAACTTGATCTTATTTTTGTCACGGGCATTTACGATCGAATCGATCAAGGATGCGGTAGTGGTGCTAAATGGTATTTCGCGTATCGCGAGTTGTCGTTTTTTGAGGATATCAATCTCGGCACGGACCCGTACTCTCCCTCCTCGAAGACCGTCATTGTACTCCGAAACATCTGCGATGCCACCCGTAGGAAAATCGGGATACAGGACAAACTCCTCCTTCCTTAGAGCCGCTATGGAGGCGTCGATCAGTTCTATAAAGTTGTGCGGAAAAATCTTGCAGGCCAATCCCACAGCAATGCCTTCTATTCCTTGAACCAAAGCCAGCGGGAACTTTGCTGGAAGCACAATAGGCTCCTTCATCCGTCCGTCGTAAGAGTCCTGGAATTCGGTTGTTTTCGGATTGAAGAGAATTTCTAACGCAAATTTGGAAAGGCGTGCTTCTATATAACGACTAGCTGCCGCCCGGTCTCCTGTGACGGGGTCACCAAAGTTTCCTTGCATCTCGATAAGCAAGTCTCGTTGTGCGATTTGAACCAGTGCATCGGTGATGGCTGAATCTCCGTGAGGGTGGAGCTTCATGGTTTCACCCACGATACTGGCGACCTTATGAAAGCGGCCATCGTTCATTTTGAACATGGTCGTTAAGATCCGCCTCTGCACCGGCTTGAGACCATCAAGAATCGAGGGAACCGCTCGATCGAGAATTACATAGGATGCGTACTCGAGATAATACTTCTTATAAAGATCTGAAACCTTATCCAGGTCAGCGTTGGCTGAAGAGTCGTTGCTCATAACAGATTATGCGGACAGCGCTTGAGACGCTTCGGCGCTTTCGTTGATCGGCTCTTCGACGATTAGGTTATCGACGATAAAGTCTTTTCGTTCGGGAGTGTTCTTGCCCATGTAGAATCCCAGCATGTCATTCAAGTGAGCGTTCTTTCCAATGATAACCGGTTCCAGACGCATGTTGTCACCTATGAACTGTTTAAACTCAGATGGTGAAATTTCGCCCAAACCTTTAAAGCGGGTAATCTCGACTTTGCCGCTTAGAGTTGAAGTTGCTTGGCGTTTTTCTTCTTCAGAGTAACAGTAAATGGTCGCTTTCTTATTCCGAACACGAAACAGGGGTGTTTGTAAGATATAAAGGTGACCCCTTCTCACCATTTCTGGAAAAAATTGAAGGAAGTAGCACATGAGCAAGATGCGAATGTGAAACCCGTCAACGTCAGCGTCAGTCGCCAATATAATTTTGTTATAACGTAGGTTTTCGAGACCGTCCTCAATGTCTAAGGCATTCTGAAGCAGGTAGAATTCCTCGTTCTCGTAAATCACTCGTCGTTTCATTCCAAACGTGTTGAGAGGTTTTCCGCGGAGTGAAAATACTGCCTGGGTAATAGGGTCTCTTGATTTTGTAATCGAGCCTGATGCGGAATCACCTTCGGTGATAAACACGCAGCTATTTTCTGCTTCTTTGTGTTTGGAGTTAAAGTGTGCTTTGCAGTCGCGTAGCTTCTTGTTAACCACCTTCGCTTTCTTAGCGCGCTCTTTTGCTATCTTCTGGATACCTTTAAGCTCAGTGCGTTCGCGCTCGCTTTGCAGAATCCGCTTCTTGATCGCTTCAGCGGCTTGTGGGTTCTTGTGGAGATAATTGTCCAGCTCACGCTTGAGGAAGTTTGTAATGCCTTGACGGATACTAGGGCCATCTGGTCCAAAGGTATCACTTCCCAGCTTTACCTTGGTCTGACTTTCGAAAGTCGGCTCCTGTACTCGTATTGCCACAGCGCCTACGATACCGCTTCGAACATCTGATACATGATAGTCTTTTTTAAAGAACCCGCGAAGGGTCTCTACCAGAGCCTGTTTAAAGCAGGCCTCATGAGTTCCGCCCAGTGTGGTGTGTTGCCCGTTTACGAATGAGAAATAATCTTCGCCGTATTGGTTCGTATGGGTGAAGGCGATTTCGATATCTTCTTCCTTAAAATGAATGATCGGATAGTTGGGTTCCGATTCGAGATTTTCGGTCAATAAATCTTCGAGGCCATTTTTAGAATGATACCGCTCACCGTTGTAGACCAAGGTGAGTCCAGTATTCAGGTAGGCGTAGTTCCAGATGAGTTTCTCTATGTGTTCCTTGCGGAGTGTGTAGTCACCAA
Organism: uncultured Opitutales bacterium; assembly: GCA_937920335.1. GTDB lineage: Bacteria > Verrucomicrobiota > Verrucomicrobiia > Opitutales > UBA2995 > UBA2995. The sequence continues at coordinate 987 of CALGUT010000298.1, read as the reverse complement.
AGATGTCTTTATCTGGAATGAACGTTACGAGGGTACCGGATTTTTCTTCACTCGCTTTCGGTTTCTTGTCCTCCTTGTTGAGTATACCTCTTGTGAACTCGGCGGCGACCGTTTTTCCATCCCGGAAGGCCTCTACCTTAAACGATTCTGAAAGCGCATTTACTGCTTTCGTTCCGACACCGTTCAATCCGATAGATTTTTGAAAGGCTTCGGAATCGTATTTGCCGCCGGTGTTTATTTTGCTAACGCACTCGACGACTTTGCCGAGGGGAATGCCGCGACCGTAGTCACGTACGGAAACAACACCGTCTTTAACGGAGATCTCTATCCGCTTGCCGTAACCCATCATGTATTCATCCAGGCAGTTGTCGGCGACTTCTTTGATGAGAACGTAAAGCCCTTCATCAGCCGATGTCCCTTTACCGGTTACATTTCCAATGTACATGCCGGGGCGGAGACGTATATGTTCTCTCCAGTCCAGCGACTTGATTGACTTTTCGTCGTAAACGGGTTCAGCCATTAGCTAAAAACAGGTAGGATATAAAGGGATAAAACAGGATTTGGTAGGTTGGGTCTTGGGCGTTGATTTCATGGAACGGAAACCATTGCGACAAGGAAAATCTAGTACGAACAGGGATGTAATTATGGAGTTGCTAACCATGCGAGTACTGGATCGTGATCGCTTGACCGATTTGCCTCGCTCATGTCGGAATTGACATGGGCTACATGGATGTTCGAGCGGGATACCAGGTTTTGACTGACTAGGATATGATCCAGAATCTGAGAAACCCCTTGGTAAATATAGGTGTAGCGGTTTTCCAGAGGCACTGTTTCCATGAGGTTAACCAGTCCTTGGTTACCTTGGGTAAGTAATTTTATAGCCGTTGAGAATTCGAAGTCGTTCATATCACCGAGCACGATAATGCCGGCTTCAGGATGCGATTCTTGAAGTGTATCCACGTGCTTTCGGAGAGCTCTGGCTTGAGG
>CALGUT010000297.1 GCA_937920335.1 uncultured Opitutales bacterium | reverse complement strand
GGTCATTAAATATTGAATACACGCTCGCGTTAAAGGAGGAAGACTGAGTTTACCCAAGGGATATGAGTTTTTTGAATCTAGAGAATCGAGTTATACTTGTCATGGGTGTAGCGAATCGAAAATCTGTTGCCTTTCATATTGCGAAAACGTTGGAAGAGGAGGGGGCGACGGTTATTTATTGCGTCCGTTCGGAATCGAGGAAGGAAAGCCTAGACAAGCTGCTAAGGGGAAAAGCAGTGTATGTCTGCGACGTAGAGCGAAAAGAGGAGATCGATAGCCTTGCTAAGCAGGTATCTGCCGACTTCCCCGTTTTGCATGGTATCGTCCATTCCATTGCATTCGCAAACTACAGCGAGGGCATTAAGCCATTTCACGAAACGAATAGAGACGACTTTCTCCAAGCCACTCAGATTTCCTGTTTTAGCGTGGTGGAAGTAGTTAATGCACTTAAGGAAAGCCTCGCCGACGACGCGTCCGTGCTCGCAATCGGCATATCATCTCATTTGGTAACTGCAGAGAACTACGGCTACATGTCACCAATAAAAGCGGCCTTAGATGGCACAATGAGGTATCTCGCGAAATCCTTTAGCACGGATTCAAGGGTCAGATTTAATACGGTCAACCCAAGTCTATTAAAGACCAGTGCATCCGCCGGCATACCTGGTTACTTGGAGAGCTATCTGTATTCGGAAAAAATTACGTTTCGCGGTGAAGCAGTCAAGACGCAGGAAGTTGCTAATGTGGGAGTGTTTCTTTTGAGCCCTCGATCAAGCGGGATTAACGGGGGTAGCCTCAAGGTTGATGCTGGAATGGATTGCAACTACTTTGACAAGGACGTTGTTCGACTGGCCATGCGGCCTGAAAAAAATAACGACTAAAAGTATGCAATTTCAAAATGTTGCCATTGAGACGTTGGCCTATGATACACCGCCCGAAAAGTTGTCATCTGATGATATAGAAGATTATCTGAGCGAAACCTATACTCGGCTTAAACTTCCGAAGGGGCGTCTGGAGTTAATGACCGGCATTCAAGAGAGGAGGTTTTACCCGGTCGACACACTTCCGTCTGTTATAAGCGCCAGAGCAGGTAGAGCGGCTTTACAAAAAAGTCGCTTCGAGCGAGATGAATTTGATTTGGTTGTGCACGCTGCTGTGTGTCGCGATCGAATGGAGCCGGCCACCGCATCTTATGTTCACGGCCAATTAAAACTCAGCCCCCAAGCTCAAATATGGGACCTTTCGAATGCCTGTTTAGGCTTTTTAAATGCAATAACTTTAGTTGGAGGAATGATCGAATCTGGACAGATTAAGCGGGCCCTTATTTGTTCTGGAGAAAATGGTAAATCCCTCATGGATTGGACGCTGAATGAATTAGGTAAGCCCGAACAGACCAGAAAATCAGTAAAACCGTATTTTGCAAATTTAACGATTGGAGCCGGCGGAGTTGCAGCCGTGTTATGTCGGTCGGATTTGGCACCAGAGTGCCCCAGAGTGGTAACCGGCACCGTTCGGACTGACTCTGCGAGTAACTTGCTGTGCGAAGGAGGTTCTTCCGGTCAAGGAGAGTTGCAGATGTTAACGGATTCAGAAGAGCTATTGCGGGCGGGCATTCAGCTCGCTCAATCTACATGGTCCGCATTCACGGAAGAAAGTGGTTGGAGTGGGGCAGATATCGATCGGTTTATTTGTCATCAGGTTGGATCCGCACATAGGCGGCAGTTGTTTGATTCACTGGAACTGGACTTAAACAAAGATTACATCACTTATCCCACCTGGGGAAATGTAGGATCCGTCTCGTGCCCCCTAACGCTTGCGAAAGCGATAGAAGAGGGGGTCATTGATTCAGGTAATAAAGTCGCTCTTTTAGGAATTGGAAGTGGCTTGAGTTGTTTAATGCTTGCCTTGGAATTTTAGCGTGGAGATTCCTGCGCACATTAAAAACGAATATCCGTTCGAGTCTCGGTGGTTTCAATTGGGCTCCGACCGCTTACATTTTGTCGATGAAGGACCGGGCAGGGCGGTTGTTATGCTTCATGGCAATCCCACGTGGTCATTCTTTTACCGGAATGTTGTAAAATCTCTTAGCGGTGATTGTCGCTGTTTGGCTCTGGACCATATGGGGTGCGGATTATCAGATAAACCCCAAGAGTATAATTATAATCTTAAGCAGCATATCGCTAATGCAGTCGCATGGATCGAGCACCTTGGACTGGATAAATTTGATTTGATTGTCCATGACTGGGGAGGCGCCATCGGCCTGGGTGTAGCAAAAGCTTTGCCTGAAAAAATAGGGAAAATCGTCATTCTCAATACTGCTGCATTTTACCTCGATAGAATCCCTAAGCGAATCGCGTTTTGTAAGACTCCCATAATTGGCGACATAATAATCCGGGGACTGAATGGATTTGCTGGCCCTGCTGTAAGGATGGCAGTGTCAAAAAGACCTTTGAAGGATTCAGTCAAAGAAGGCTTTTTATTACCGTACGGAAATTGGGCAGACCGGATAGCGAACTTAAGGTTCGTTCAAGATATTCCCACGAAACCAGATCAAGAAACTTATTTAGTTCTACAAAGCATTGAGGAATTCCTTCCACAACTTAGTGATCATTCAATACTGATCGGATGGGGACTTCAGGATTTTTGTTTTGATGAAGTGTTTTTAGAAAAATGGAAATCATTGTATCCAAATGCTAAGACTTTAGAGTATCCGGAATCTGGACACTACATCCTTGAAGAGGAAAAGGATACCCTCATTCCCGAAATCAAGCGTTTTCTAGTCGACTAATAACAATCAGCGTCCGTAAAGCTCAGAAAGCTCAGTTAAATACTGCGCGCTTTCGTTATTCAGTGATTCGAGTTGCCATGACTGGTATCTCCATTGCCAGTTGCCTAATGCATTGCCCGGTTCATTCATGCGGCCCTCGTTGTCGAGGCTCATGAGATCTTGAAGTGGAACAATCGCAAGACTTGCCGGTGTCTTGTAAGCTGAGCGAATAAAGTCCCAACCGACTGACTCGCCAGAGACATTGTAGTAACGCCGCACGTGATCTTGGATTTCTTCTCCAGACGTTTTATACCAACCAATCGTTGTATCGTTGTCGTGGGTACCAGAGTAGATGATTGTGTTTTTACCAATATTGTGTGGAAGGTACATGTTGTCACTTTCTCCTCCGAAAGCAAACTGGAGCACTGCCATGCCCGGTAAGCCTGTATCATTCAAAAGCTTGGTAACTTCTGGCGTAATCAGTCCTAAGTCCTCTGCAATGATTCTTGAATCGGGGAGGGCATCTTTTATTGCGGTAAATAAATCTAATCCGGGACCTTGAACCCACTTTCCTTCAGCGGCTGTTTTAGCATTGGCACGAATAGACCAGTAGGCTTCAAATCCTCGAAAATGATCAATTCGAACAATGTCATATAGCGAGAAGGACGCTTCAAAGCGATCGGCCCACCATTGGTAATTGTCGGCCTTGAGAGCACTCCAGTTATACAATGGATTTCCCCAAAACTGTCCATCTCTGGAGAAATAATCTGGAGGACAGCCTGCAACCGCGATAGGCTTAAATGTCTTTTTGCTGATTTGAAAATATTCCGGATTACACCAAACGTCTACGCTATCCAGAGACACAAAGATCGGTATGTCGCCAATGATTTGTATACCTTTTTCATGGGCGTAATTTTTAAGAAGAGACCACTGGGTGAAGAATAGAAACTGATAGAACTTGTGAGATAAAGCCCCATGTAAGGTTTCTGGATCCAATGTTTTTTCAGAAACCTTCGAGTAGTCCCTGAACTCCTTTGGCCAGTCTAGCCAGCTGCGTCCTTTGAATTTGTCCTTAAGACCCATGAATAATCCGAAAGCATCGATCCACTTAGATTCTGAGATCAGGAACTTGTCGAAGGCCCTGTGGAGCTTTAAGTGACTGGTCTTATTCTCACTAAATTCAGTGAATGCTTTCTTCAGAACAGGCCACTTCGTTTCGTACAAGAGACCGAAGTCCGTACGACTGCCCGGCATAAACCGAAAGGGCTCCATGTCAGTTACCTTTATCAAACCGAGTTCAAGTAACTGCTTTAGGTCGATTAGATAAGGGTTACCGGCAAAAGCCGAAAATGTTTGATAAGGCGAATCACCAAAACCGGTCGGACCCAAAGGGCACACCTGCCAGTATTTCATTCCTGAATTAGCTAGGAAATCTATAAATGTTCTCGCTGAGTAATCCAGTGTTCCGATTCCTTGGTCACCAGGGAAGCATGTTGGATGAAGGAGGACGCCGGCGCCTCTCTTATTGAGCCAATCGAATAGTGGCATGATCTTCAGATTTGAATTAGTTACAAATTGTGGTGTCTGGACTGGTTCCTAAATGTGATGAAGCGAAGTGTAAATGAACCCAATCAATGAGTGATTACACTAAACAGGGTACGGATTACTCGCATAAGAAAATATTGGACATAATATATATTGTGCGTCTTTTATGCTTGGCTTGAACCTTTCTGTTGCTTAGATTCTTCGTTGGAGACACGAATGATTTCATCCCTTGATTAATTAGCCAAACCCCAGCGGTGACTAAATGGATAATAGATAAACATGGCTCGGCCAACCATTTCAGTCTTTGGAACAAAACCCCAATAACGACTATCTGAGCTATGCGGCGAATTGTCTCCCATAGCGAAAAATGAATCTTCTGGGATGGTGACGGTGTCGTTCGGATTTTTAAGATATCTCATGAAGCTACTATTACGATATGAGTAACCAGAATATTTACCTTCTTTCTGAGCATTCTTTTCGAAAGCTTCCGCACCCTGAATCAACTCTCCGTTTCGATAAAGAGTTGGTTCTTTTACCTGAAGCACGTCGCCAGGCACTCCTACAAGTCTCTTGATGTAATATTTGTCGTCGTTGGTGGTTGGGATGTTACCGGTCTTGAACACGATGGCATCTCCTACGTCGGGTTTGATGAAATGGTAAGAAATGCGGTCTACAAACAA
>CALGUT010000296.1 GCA_937920335.1 uncultured Opitutales bacterium | reverse complement strand
GGCGCCCAAACAGCCGGTATGATACCCGTAAACCTTCACAACATGGTTTGTGATTCCTACGCGACCAGTGGACACAAATGGATGGGAGGGCCACGAGGAACAGGACTATTATACATACGCAAAGACCGACTGGAAGACGTCGAGCCTAGTCATGTGGGCGGACACTCTGCCCCCACCTACAGTCTCCCCGACTCGATCACCTATGCCGACTCTATGGAACGCCACGAATACGGCACACGCAATACCGAGCTCGTCGAAGGGCTCAGCGTTGCCATGGAATTTCAAACCCAGATCGGTCTGGAACGCATCGAAACTTACGGATCGGAGTTGGCAACTTACTTGCAAACAGGTCTTAAAGGCATTGATACGGTGAGCATTCTAACGCCCACCGATCCTGCAATGCGCCGATCTATAACCACCTTCAGCACGCCGAAGATCGCTTATAATACCCTGACCAGCCGGCTCATGAGAGACTATCGCTTGCGCTGCCGACAGGTTTCAGAACAAGGATTGGATGCAGTACGTGTATCGACGCACATCTTCAATTCCCGACAAGATTGCGACCGCGTCCTTGAAGCGGTTACAGAAATTGTAGCGAGCGTTTGAGTTACGGCCGGCGGCCGACTGCCTAGTCTTTTAATTCCACGATCATCTCGATCTCTACCGCAGAGCCCAGGGGCAAAGAACTAAAGCCGCAAGCAGCACGGGCATGACGACCGCTATCTCCAAAAACTTCGACTAACAAATCGGAGCAGCCATTGATGACTTTGGAGTGGTCGGTAAAGTCACCCGTCGCATTGACCATCCCAAAAACCTTAACGACTTGTTTTACCTTGGATAAATCACCGATCTCGCCCTTCAAGGTAGCCATCAAACCGATTGCCGACAATCGGGCGGCATCGTAGCCGTCCTTAACACCCAGGTCATCACCCAGTTTCCCAACAACAACCGTCCCATCCGCCTCACGGGGAATATGCCCGGACAAATAGATCATATTCCCGACACGAGTCGCCCCCACATAGTTGGCAATAGATTTTCCGGGAGTCGGAAGAACGATTTCCAGCCGTTCGAGATTCTCTTCGGGAGTTGCTGCCACAGCTGAGGCAGTTCCAAAAGCGCTAAAGCAAACTAGCAGACCGACGAAAGCAGCGGTTTGTGCTGCACGAGATTTCATTTTAAATGTATTCATAAGAGTTTTTCGAAAACTAAGTGATTGCCTCACGCCCGCAAGCCTTGAGATCGCTTTGATACCCTGAAGGCTTCGAGTTTACGGTAAGGCCCCTTGATTCTTAACGAAAATACCGTTGTGTAGTCTTCTCTGATACAACGTATCCCTTCCGGAACACGTACAAAATCGCCCCGTGGATCTCAGCTACTCAAAACCTATCATAGATGTTCATACCCATCCCGTTTTCATGGGTGATGGTCGTACCAAGGCTGAGGTAAAGCGCTTGGTAAGGCGGGCGCAGCAGTTTGGAATAGAACGGATGGTAGCTCTCGGAGACGTCCTAATGTACGGTCCTTCCCCTAACCGCAAACAACTGCGAGCGATCAACGACGAAACGGCCCAGTTAATGGCGTGGGCGCCTGACTTCTTTATCGGATTTTGTTATCTGAATCCGACACTCGGTGAACGAGCCGTCAGATCTGAAGTGGACCGATGCGTCGGTGGACTTGGGTTCAGGGGACTAAAGCTGGAGATCGCTAACAACGCGCGAGCAGCGTGTATGAAACCGGTCATGCAGACGGCTGAAAACTTCGACATTCCAGTGCTACAGCATACCTGGAGTCAGACTAAATTACGACTGCGCTCACTGCACTCCGATCCAGATGACACCTGCCGTCTGGCAAAACGATTTCCCAACACTCGGGTTATCATGGCGCACTTGACAGGTTGCGGGTTCCGTGGAGTCCTCGCCGCCCGTGGCATCGATAACTTGTGGGTCGATACCTCAGGGGCCACTCCTGAAGCTGGAATCGTTGACCATGCGGTTTCCAATCTGGGACCCCAGCGCGTACTCTATGGATCCGACCTCCCCATTCGAGATTTGCCAGCTGCAATTGGGCAAATTGCAGGCGCAGATCTCAGCGCAAACGACAAAGAGGCAATCTTTTACCATAACTCGGCAAAGCTGCTAAAGATCGTATGAAGTTTATAGATACAAATGCGTGGTGCGGTTCATGGCCCTTTGCTCCGATCCAGGGCAAAAGCGTAGTACACCCAACATTGCCCAGAGTGGGTTACGAAATCCATGAATCATTGGTGTCTTGTTTTGATACGTTGTTTCAAATCGATCCTATGCCCGGGAACCGTTCGCTCTTTGATGCCTTTCGATTACTCAAAGCGTTTATCCCGTTACCCGTCATCAATCCGGCGACACCCGCCTGGGAAGATCATTTGGACGAGCTGATTGAGCATCCAAGTATCGTTGGCATACGATTACTTCCCAGTTATCACGGATATCGCCTCAATTCATTTCATGTTCGACGATTGGTTGAACGCCTGACCGAGCACTCCCTGCGCTTGGTAATAACAGCAAGGCTAGTCGATGAAAGACATGAACACCCGGCCGTTTCCATCAAACCGGTTCAAGTAACCGAATTAGAGAAGTTCCTGAACGATTACCCACGATTGGATCCTTTGATTCAAGGACTCGGTGTTCATGAACTAAAAACGCTATCGGCAGTAAATGGTCGCTTCAGAACCGATACGAGCTTTGCTGAATGGGAGGATACGATGAAGGTCCTGAAACGTGACCTACCGACCTCCCGTATACTGTTTGGTTCGTTGTCCCCGCTCCAGGTGCAACAAGCCCAGATCGACAAAGTCCGGCTCTCATCCATTTCAGAAGCGCAGCGAATAGCTATTGCCTGCGGAAACGCACAAACGTATTTTGGTCTCCAATAAACGACACCTCAGTACCGTACCCCAAGCCATCAATCATACTCATGACGCCACCCAAATTGCTGAATCGCCTTACCCTATTCGTTCTACTTGGCTTGATTCTCCAACTTACGACCCTAGCGGCTGACGACCGATTCTTATTGTCTTCAGAAGGATCTGGCAGAGCGACCGCCTACCTGGAATCTCCCAAGATCATAACTTACCAAGGGAAAACACACGTCGCTTGGCTGGATACCCCCGAAGAGGGCTTTCGCATCCGCATTCGCACGTTGGACCACAAATCAGACACGTGGACGAAGGCCGTAACCATCGGAGAGGCGGATGATAACCACGGAGGGCCCGCGCTCACCATCGACGCCGAAGGCTACCTCCATATTCTCTACTACTCCCATCACCATCCCTTTCGCTATCGAAAGTCCGTCCGTCCGAACGATGCCTCAGAATGGACACCGTATGAGGAGTTTGGCATTAACCTCACCTACCCAGCATTGGTTTGCGCAGCGGATGGTACCCTTATCATGACCGCCAGAAGAAGTTACGATAATGAACCGTGGGAGCTAGAGATGTGGACCAAGAAACCCGGTAATACCTGGGCGCGCAGGCAAGCACTTCTTAAATCACGCCATGGGAATTACTGCCAATTTGCAGGTTCCCTTGCTTGGGGACCCGACCACAAAACCTTACATTTGGGAACCCGTATTTACGAAATGCCAGACGACGAATCGATCGCCCCCACAACGATTGTCGGTTATCTAAGCAGTCCCGACGGGGGAACGACCTGGACCCGATCCGACGGACGAGCCGTAAAACTTCCGGCAACTGCTGATAACATGGATGTTGTGGCTTCCGGAAGAATCAAAGAGGGACGCGTTTTAAACGCCGGTTCCATAGGAGTAGATCCACAAGGAAAGCCCTTTCTGCCCTACAGTATTCGTACGCAGGATACATCACAAACCTACCTCGCATCCCCTGTAGGAGCCGGTAAATGGAGACACCTGCTCATGAATCAATTCCTGCCAGAGGGCTTCCGAGAATGGGACGTCTTTATGCACGGAGGTGTTGCATTTGGTTCATCCGGCCAGCCAACGGTTGCAGCCACGATGATGCACATATCTGTTGACGGGATCGATTGGGGTGAAGTTACGACGGAACTCATACGGTTTCGGTCAAACGACGGCGGAGAAACATTCACCGGAGAGACCTTTGATAAACCCAGTGCGACCGAACCGCGCTGGATGCCAAATCTCGAACGCCCGGCTGGTTTCAATGAGATGCCAGCTGAACCCTCGCTGCTCTATACCGATGGAGTTCGCGGCGACGGATTGGGCGACACCCTGAGCAATCGGGTTTATTGGCTACCAGGAAAGAACTAGAATGAAGGGCTTAAACGGGAAAGTTGCAATTATAACCGGAGGCCTGGGAGACCTCGGCTTCGCCGCCGGCAAACGCCTTGTAGAAGAAGGCTGCAAAGTGGCTCTCTTTGACATCAAGGATGATCCAGAGAAAGCCGCGTCAATTGGATGCCGGAGCTGGGTCGTCGATCTGTGTGATGAGGCCAGCATCGAATCCTGTTGCAAGGACGTCGAAAAACAACTGGGTGCCGCCAGCATACTGGTTAACTCAGCTGCGAGATTTATACTTAAAGGGATCGATGCGACGCCAGAAGATTGGGATGAAATGACGCGGGTGAATATTCGGGGAGCTTCCCTGATGGCCAAACACGTCGAACCCCAAATGAAAACCTGCGGTGGCGGGAGCATCATCAATTTTTCCTCAGTGAGTGGCTTCGTTGCACAACCCAAGTTCAGCACTTATACAGCCACCAAATTTGCCGTGCGCGGACTTACCCGAGCATGGGCAACCGATCTCGCAGCCTCCAACATTCGCGTAAACTCGATTTGCCCGGGGTATATTTATACCAGCGCCTTCGTGAATTCCTGTAAGGACCTGGGACTCGACGAAGCCGACGAGAATAAAAAGGCCTCAGCCATGCACCTACTCGGACGCCAGGGCCGACCCGAGGAAGTGGCGTCCGCTGTTGCTTTTCTGGCCAGCGATGAATCTTCGTTTATGACCGGTAGCGATCTCGTCGTAGACGGTGGCTACCTCGCACGCTGATTCGAAATCACCGTTCGATTACAGCGAATTGAGACAATAGATAGAAGTTTCCTGCGATTAGGCTGCGCCAAAGTCTTGCACATGCATGTCCTCGACAGATTCCTGAATCGTTGAATCAAAGGATGAACAGGATGAAGCGATCACTGGATCGATTAGCTCAGACAGGTCCTTCGCACCTGATAATGCAAGGGATACGCCAGGCTGATCAAGTACCCACCGATAGGCGGCTTGTGGTAAAGTTTTCACCTCGCCTTGAATCATCGCCTCAGCCAATTGATTCGCATAGGCGACTCGTTCCGCAATTTCAGCCTGAGAATAACGGGCATTCAAACTACCCTTCGGAAAAACCGTATCCTCCTTGATGGCTCCGCTTAGAAAGCCATTTGAAAGACATTCGCGCGCCACAACACCGCAGTCACAGTCGATCGCTGTTTTAATTAACGGACGAGCTTCTCGGTTGAACGGACTCAACACCACCTGGACCACATCGATACGACGGTCTGCCATCCATTGGGCTGACATGTCTGCCGTGTCCTGATATAAAGAAACCGAATGCCCGAGGAAGCGCACCTTTCCTTCTGCTTTCAACTTCGCCAACTCTTCCCAGACGTCGTCATTGATTTCCTCTGGCTTAAACGGTGAATGAAAGAATAGAATATCCAGCCGATCTGTGCCAAGACGCCTCAGACTTGCTTCGCAAGATACCCTGGCCTCCTTGGCATAAAACCGTCCCGGAATTACATCACTGGAAGTCCGACCAAATTTCGTGGATATAAGGACCGAATCACGATCCGCACCTAAAGCCGTACCCAGAATCGATTCAGAAACTCCATCCACCTCTTTCGTCCCATAAAGAGGAGCTGTATCAAATAAATTGATACCTTTATCTATAGCACCTTTGACGAGTCTCTCAGGAGCATCCTTCTCGACTTCGCCATAGACAGCACTACCCAGAGCCCAGGTCCCAAGGCCAATTTCACTTACATCTAAGCCAGTACGGCCGAGTCTTCGATAGTTCATGATTTTAACCCGGTTTCTTTCAAAATTTCATTCATGCGTTTAACGGCTCGCGAAACTACGAGCTTCAACTGCTCGGCACCGCGCCCAGCGGATGCTTCTCGAGGGTCATCTCCCATGATACCATCGTCGTCCAGCGTTAACGGCGCTTCAGGTAATGCCTCTAAATCCACGGATCCTGGTTCGAAATACATCTGAAACGAAGTCTCAGTTGCACCGGCGTGATCAGCCCTAAATTCATCACCCAAAAAATGTAGATCTGCCCACACTTCAAAATGAGTCGAACTACATACCGCCTTTGCTCGATCGACCCCCGCTTGTAGAGCATTGATCTGTTCAGGTGGATAATGCCCTGTGAACAATATCACGACTTTGAATCCTTCATCCGCTAACTGCAGACAGAACTCCTCTGCAACCCGTGAAGCCAAATCCGCTGAAATGTCGATGGAATGGGGAAAACCCTTAAAAGGCTTGATCGTATTTACCCCCATGGGAATAGCCGGTAAAACGACCCCACCCGTTTCTTGGGCGAGCGCCTTACAGATGCCTTCCGCTTTCACAGAGTCCAGCCCAATGGGAGCATGCAGACTATGCCACTCCAACGCTCCCCACGGAACGTAGGCAATGGGTGCTTGATCACGGATGCGCTCAATCTCAACGGGGCGCAGATCGCTGTAAAAACCAGACGGCAAACTCATAGTGTATTCAGAATGCGCCTACTGGGTAACTCCGGCGATCTTTAAAATCTTATTTCCCGTCAAACGCTGATCAGCTGACAAACTGTGTGACACCTTACCACCAAACTCTTTTGCCATGACTTCAAAGCGCTCACGAGTCGCATCTACAAATTCTTCTACCGGCCTCTCTTCGCCAAACAATTTCATGATTTCAGGAAGCCAACGATGCCCGTAACGCACATGGTTCTGCTCATCATTGCGATCAAATGCCAACAGCGTATCAGCCTCAAAATCGTTCAACTCCCGCACACGATCCATCACCTTCGCTTTCGTCGGAAAGCTACCTGCTTCGAATTCCATGGTCATCATGGCATAGCGCTCAGGCGGAGTCATTTGAACCAGAATATTATAGAGATCCAATGAATGCTCCAAGGTATTCAAATCTACCCCGAGTTTCGGAAGTTGCCGGAAACCAAATGCACTATGACGCGATTCATCCCAAAGATGCCTGGCCAGATCGTAGTGAAGGTCAAACGGAGCATCCGGTGTATCGTGGAATAGCGTAGCAAGGTAATCGACAGCATCCAACTCCATCATCAACCACACGTAGACCATCAAACGAATGACACGCGCATCGGTCTTGGGATCTTCCAACCACTGACGAACGATCGGAGTCTCCCCAGGGTCTTCGCTAAACACACTCGAACACACAGGGTATTTGCCGCGATTACAGGTTTCAGGATGCTTAAATCCTCGAACACGATGCTGCCAGGTAAATGAACCTGGAAGCGGTATTTTCGGATCCTGCCCGAGAAATCCACCGAGGGCCGCTACTGCCGCCTTCAAAGCGCTTTCGGATTCGGTGGATTCGACTCCCTTCAAATACGGTTCCATCTCTTCGGCGTGCCGCATTTCCTCATGAATAAAATCCTCCACCAGATTTTTGGACGGCCAATCAGCCAGGTGATGGGTCAGTTGGATATACTCTTTGTAAGCCGCCAAAATCGCTGGCTTGATAACGCGGTAGAATTCGGCAACCGCCTTGTCAGGATCCTCGCACACAACCGCTTCTTCAAAAAGCTCTCGGAATGCCTCGCGCACCGAGTCACCTTTTCCGAAGCCACTCATTTCGCGGCCACGCTCCTTCAGAAAACGCGCGTGGCCGGCCGATTCCCAGACATGCTGACAGAGGAGATACTTCAGCTCTATGTCACCCACTCGATAAATGAGCGTGGTCGCTGTTCTCACAAACTCGCGTTCGACTTCAAACAGGATACGCTGGAACGCGGCCATTTCTTTGACCGCAGCCATACGACCAGCCGTTGGCTTACCATCAGTTTGGGGAATCGCAGAAGATGACATATTTTAGTCAGGAATTGAAAGTTAACAAACACGTCCTCGTTTGCCCGCCTTGGAATGGCCCGGAGGCTTTTCACCAATCCATCGATCATCGATCGGCTCGCTCGCTCGCTGGTAACGACTGTCGCTGGATATTCTGAGACGGTTCTCAGTATGGTTATCCAAAGAGGCATGAACCGTGAACATGCCAAAGGTTAAGAAATCACCGGCCTCGAATTCAGTGGTAAGCCAGCGGCCTCCAAACTTGTTTCTCACAACTGGCGGGTTGTGCGACAAGGTCCCGGTGAACGTCCAGCCTCCCTCGTCTGCGGCCTTCTTCTGATTCGGTTTATTCTCACAGTAAGCGTCCACATCGCGGTATACGTAATTTTCAAGAAGATCCATGCGTTTGTGAGACCCCTCCAAAATCATCAATCCGCCGAGCTCAAAAGAGATATCGCCATAGGGCATCCAGCAGGTCATATGCTTGTGCGTACCGCGCCCCATATAAGGAAGGTCGCAATGAGGGTTCGTACCCTTGCCTGGACCGATGGCGCGCAACCAGGTAAAATCGTAGTGGCGAATAGATTCTCCAAAGAACTTTCGGTAAAACTCTGTGAGACGCCCCGAATACAACAAATCGTGAACTTCTTCGTTTCCGTCCGCCAATTCGGGTTTAAACACATAGCCGGAGTCCGGGACGCAAATCGCATCCATGGGATCCTCCTTGTCATCAAGGATTCCTGCTTCCGCCAAGCGTTTGACGATACTGGCTCGAGCCCCCAGCACCTGCTCACGATTCAGATAACCTTTCATGTAGAGATAACCGTCTTCATCGAACCGTCTTCGCAGTTCTTCGACGTTATCTGCAGCGTCCGACGAATCCCTCAGCCGCCCAATCTTCTCAGGATCGCTATCCAGGTTATGATCATAGGAATATAAGGGTGGTAGTACTGACGACGTATTCATGGATATCCTTGGGTTAAACGAACTAACGCTCGCAGATAATAACCCATAAACGACTGACAATGAATGGTTGAAATGGGAATTTGTTTGTATAATTTGGTAATTCTATGAAATCAAAGCCTTATGCCAGTGAAGACTGGCTAAAAAGCCCTGTAAAAACGGAGATAGGAACACTTTGGCTCGGAGGTCTACTTAGAGGAAACCACTCAATACCAACCGATAATATGCGTATTTTGGGAAAATATGCACTTGTTTTAGTGCTAAAAGGAAATGTCTATTACAAAGATCCTGTTAATAGCATGACGCATCTGCGATCCGGCGACGCCCTGTTCGTAACACCTAACCTTCCACATGCCTACGGTTCCCGAGATGATCGCCCATGGAGCCAAGTCTATGCGGTGTTCGATGGCCCTCAATTTGATCTGCTACAGCAATCGCCAACGATGACCAGAAGCCAACCGGTCTGGAGTCCCCAAAATGCAGAGAGTTGGCACACACGGCTAAAGTCGGTTCTCCAGGAACCCGAAACGGGTCAGGCCGCCCATCAGCTAAGAACGCTTGGTCACTTTGTTGAGTTGATGATCGAGATGCTTACCGCAA
>CALGUT010000295.1 GCA_937920335.1 uncultured Opitutales bacterium | reverse complement strand
GATAGCCTACGGTGTCTGCGAAATCGTACAGACCAAATTTGCCATGACCACCATCGTTAAGTCCTGGATCATCGCAGTATCACTGGGTGTTTCGGCGGCTATTGGCGTCATCTTCGGTCTCTACCCAGCCTTCATGGCCTCGAGACTCGATCCGATCGATGCACTCAGGCACGAGTAAGGCATCAACCAATTCATGCATAGACACAAACGCCGTTCCTCAAACTAGGTGGATGCTTGATATCCGTCCTGCAAGGCCGCCCAGCCTTTCTCATCAAAATGAAAGTTAGGTTCGTTGGTCTTGAACTTGTTGAGTGATCGTTTGAGGCGTTCGAGAGTCCGTTCTTTCCACCAGTCACCACTTTGAATCCGACCCCGGTCAAAATCAATGAGGAAGCAATAGTGCTTCGTCAGCAGAATATTGCTCGCATTGAGATCCTGATGAAAGACTTGCTTATCGTGGAAGCGACGGACCGTTTGACCGATGAGTCTCCAAGTAGCATCATCCAATTCCTGAACCTTCAACGTGTCAGATAAGGATAAACTGTCTTTAATTTCTTTGGTGACAATATCCGAACGGTAAAGCAGCCCGTGCCGTTGTATTCTTAGTGCAACCCGGCGGGGCGCTGGTAATTTGAGGCTCTCTAGCTCCTCCAGGATTTTCCACTCGCGGTAAGAACGTGAGTTGGAAAGCCCCAGCCACACATAGCCGTCTTTGGATAGGTGCCTTATGGCACCCCCTCGCCAGTAATGCCGTAAGACACAGCCGTCTTCACGAAGTTTAAAAAAATATGTGTCTCCGCGACCACGCAGGGTCTTGATCATTAAGCCCGCCTCTTCGAGCAACGTCGGTTCAAAAATAGTAGCCTTCAGAGATTCTGGAAGATCCCCGAATTGAGGGTGCATAAATACCATCTCTCGACCAGCCATGTTACTTCGGCCTTTACTGGAAAAAGCCACGCTGTTTCTCGGAAATGGCTAAACCCACTTTATCCATAACTAATAGCATGTCCTCCCAGACCAAACGTTTGGTCTTCATCGTCGCATATCGTAGTAAATAGGATGGATGGTAGGTTACCAGGAGCGGTGTCTCGTCGAATTCAAAGAACTGACCGCGTATCGCTCCCATCCTGCGTTTGGGATCGGGACCCAAGAGACCGGTCACTGCAGTCATACCAAGCGCCACAATGACTTTCGGTTGAACCAATTCGATCTGAGCACGTAGATAAGGCAAACAGTAGGCCATCTCCTCAGAGGTAGGAGGGCGGTTCCCAACAGAGGTCGGCATCTCGGGGCGCCAGTTCATGATATTTCCGATATAGACCTGCTCCCGAGATAAACCCATGGCGGTAATAATCTTGGCCAACAGATCACCTGCCTTTCCGAAAAACGGCTCACCTTGTTTTTCCTCGTCGCCACCGGGCGCCTCTCCACAAAAAAAGATATCTGCATCCAAACTCCCTACCCCAAATACGACTTGCGCACCTGGATTTAAATGCTCCAAGCAAACCGGGTCATTAATCACCTGTTCCCTGAGAGCATCCCACTGAACCTGTTTATCACCATCAGGTAGTTGAACGACGGGTACTTCTGTCGGAATAGTTGTAAGCGGTTTACCATATTGATTCAGCGCCAATTGTGCTTTGGCCTTGGCCGCTTCAATCGGGCCACTCTTAACAAGATCCTCCAATGATTCACCCTTAGGTTTAGACTTTCTGATTGGCTCAGGTTCCACAGGTTTAATGGCAACAGCTGCGGGAATCGATTCATCGGAAGCAACACCATCCGATGCAGCAACAACGGATTTTAAATCACTTATAGTCGAATCGCTAATGTAAATGCCTTCGACCCCCTCCTGCTTGAGGCGCTTCAACTCATTGATGACCGACTCAAGCTGAGATCGCATTGCGTTTTCCTGCGGTTAAAGATTCGACGTATTTCGCCAGAAGATCGAATTCCAGATTCATTAGATCTCCAACCTGCTTTTGCTGCAGATTTGTTATTTCCATTGTAGTCGGGATGAGCCAAACAGCCAGGCTGTTAGCCGTAACCTCCGCAACTGTAAGCGAAATACCATCCAGCGTAATTGATCCCTTCCAAACCACATACTTGGCTTGTTCTTCTGGAATAGAAACCTGCAGAAAATAGTCGTTACCGCGTTGCTCCAGCACCCGCACTTTGCCAGTGGCATCAACATGACCTGTCACAAAATGTCCTCCAACCTTGCCATTAAATGACAGACTGCGTTCCAGGTTAACAAGACTTCCCGTTTTTAGATCAGCAAATGAAGTTAGACGTTTCGTTTCCTCCAACACATCAAACTGAAGCTCACCTGAATCGTGATCGAATTCCGTTACAGACAAACAACAACCGTTCACCGCGATACTATCACCGAGAGCGATGCCGTCCAAAACCGTCTTTGCAGAAAGCCTCAGTATATAGGCTGACTCTCCTTGATCAAAGCTCAAGATGGTACCGGTCTCTTCTACGATGCCTGTAAACATGGTCAGTAAATCTATTTTAGTTGGGCGCGTATGAATGAGGTTTCGTTATTTCGCTCAACTAGCAAAACAAACTCAGACTTCTCTATATCGCCTTCGACCTGATCGAGCGCGCTAAGCACCGTATCGTAAGAATCTACAGCTTCTCCTTCGATCTGCTTGATCCAGTCGCCGTTTCTCAAGCCAGCGGTTTCGACCGCAGAGCTACGCTGCACAAAATTTACGATCGCCCCGTTCATCTCTTCTTTCGGGATCCGGCGACGAATACCATCGGTTAGTAAGAATTCGCGAACGGTGAAACCGAGTTTTTCATAAAACCGATAGTCAGCCTCACGGACGTTCTTCGGGCTCGAGCCCACCTCAACGTCAAAGGTCTTTCGCTCTTCTCCCCGGATCACTTCAACGGAAAGCACCTCTCCTGGTTTTTTGCGCCTTATTAATTTCTGAAAATACGGTGTCACAGTATAGTCCGGTCTAAACTGCGGTAAAGCCAGGCCGTCTACTGAAATCAAAATATCGTTGTTCTCCATACCAGCGACGCTTGAAGGACTTTCATCAAGGATCTCACTCAGAACAATGCCTGATTGGTCTTTGATTCCCAAAAACTCAGCCACTTCCTTTTGCGAATAGCCTTCCAAATGATACAAAAC
>CALGUT010000294.1 GCA_937920335.1 uncultured Opitutales bacterium | reverse complement strand
CCCGACTGGAACATGCGGACCATGCCGTCTCCGTGAAGCGGGATTTTCCACTAGCCGACTGCACGGTCTCAATGAAATTCAAAATAGGAGTCGGTGACCGACTGGGAGTTAACTTCAATGATCCCAATCTGAAGACAGCACACGCAGGACACGTATGCACGGTTCGAGTTACGACCGAATACATTGAAGTGGCCGACCAAATGAACGGCTCGATGAATCTGGTATTGCGAGACCAGCGGAAAACGGATCCGGATAACCAGGCAGTGAAGCAGAAAATTGCTAAGACCGAAAAAAAAATGCGATACGCTTAAAACCGGATAGCTGGCATGAACTGCGCTTTGAGATCCGGGGTGATACCACTAAAATCTACATCAACAGCATGTTTGTACTCCAACATGCGTCACCTGGGTTTGCGCATTCCACTAAAGAAAACATTGCCCTGAGTGTCCCGGGACAAGTTATCGTGGACGACTTTCGGGTCTGGAATCAGGCTGGAAAGAAGTAGAGGCCTCAGCGTTTGTACTGCTTAATCAGCTTCTCGCATTTTTTCTTGAGAACGGGATCTGCATTTTTCGACTTCGAATAGGCTGCCAAAGCATCCAGACTACTGGTAGATGCGGGCAAATTTAGAATATCGCCCTCTTCCAGATAGTTTGAAATCCACTCAATAGCAGCATTATGATTACACAGGTTTGAGCTTGGCCCGATAAGCTTCTCAATTTGGTTTTCTTCTTCCGCATTCATAGTTTCGAACGTTGATTATCTCCCACCACCTGTAAAGCTCATTGGCATGCAACTAGTCGGATGCCAATTTGATATTCAGTGGGAAGACCGTAAGGCAAATTTTGATAAGGTCTCCCAGTTACTCGCTTCTCTAACGATTTCTGAAGGATCCTTAATTGTCCTTCCTGAGATGTTCGCGAGTGGCTTCAGTATGAACGTAGATCGTATCTTTGAAGGTGACTCTTCCGAAACGGAGTCCTTCCTCGAAAACCTCGCCAAACAGTACAAGAGTTGTGTGGTCGGAGGCATCGTTAAACGGCATGAGAGCGGAAAAGGCCTAAACATGCTATCCGTGTATGGCCCTGAGGGCGACTACATCGGTCGCTACCAGAAAAACCACTGTTTCAGTTTTACTGGAGAGTCCGACTATTACCTTTCTGGAGAGGATATTTTCACCTTCGATTGGCAGGGATTTAAAGTATGCCCGACGATCTGTTACGACCTGCGTTTCCCCGAGCTTTACCGGCGCGGCGTAAGAGCCGGTGCCGATCTATTTCTTACGATAGCAAGTTGGCCCGTCGATCGCGTCGACCATTGGGATACCCTTTTGAAGGCACGAGCTATAGAAAACCAAGCCACTGTAATCGGTGTAAACCGCGTGGGCAATGACCCCAAATGGAGCTACGTAGGACACAGCTCAATCTATGATCATCAGGGCAAACTACTTGATCAACTGGTAAACCTTGAAGGCTGCGTATCAGCTAACGTATCGCCAGAACCCTTACAATCTTGGCGAAGTCAGTTCAAGGCCCTTCAGGACATGAAGGAAAACGGTTAGCCGATTACTTAGCCCCAATCTTCCACAAATGCGGTTGAGTCCG
>CALGUT010000293.1 GCA_937920335.1 uncultured Opitutales bacterium | reverse complement strand
GGTTAAGCAGACGATTCCTATGACCGCTGAAAGGATAATTTTTTGTCGGGTACGCATAAAAAATGCACGGTCGATTTAGCATGGTGATGTTCCAGATACCAGCCTGTTTTAACGGTTTGAAATAATCAGAACCTCGAGTCGATAGAATTTTTGACGTTTTGTTAGAGGCAAAATACGTGTTGGACTTAGGGAGTTTCCATTAATTGTGCATCATTAGTAACGAAAACGATATTTTGATTCGCTCAAGTAACATCCAGCAACAATAGTTGGAGGCATGAAAGGCGTATGTTTGGCAATTTTACTTTTGGCTTCGACACAGTGGTTGTCCGGTCAAATCACCTTTGATTTTTTTGCTAGTGGTTCAGGAACTATTGGAGCAGGAGCTGACTTAGACGGTTTGAGTGCTGGTACATCCTCAGTCGGAGGAGTGATCCTGACAGCGGAAGCATTTCAAAATGGAGTCAGCGCTGGGACTGTTTTTAACGGAACGGGCTCATCTTTTGGTATTAATGCTTTAGGCTCCGATGATACAGATGAATTCGACAATGATCTTGGTGCTGGGAATGCCGATGTTATGCAGTTCAGCTTTAACACAGGAGGCACATTTGAGTCGATTGATCTGCGAGGAATCACTAGCAACGCGTCTAATGCTGAGGCTATTCTGTCATTCACGGGCGGTGGGTCATTCGATTTGTTCGGAGGCAGTCCCAATGAAAGTAATGGGACATCAGATATTTATACGATTTCCGAGACGTTCGCTTCTAATCAGCTCATTACGTTGACGGTGTCTGGTTCTGCACCTTCGAATACAAGTTTTGGGCTTGATGGTTTCACTATTTCCACTTCCGCAATCCCCGAGCCGTCGACGTACGCGCTGATCTTCGGCGGAATCGCTTTGGGTCTCGTTGTTTGGAAACGGCGAAATGCCTCGGTTGAGGCATAGCCTGAGAGCTACTTTCCGGTTAATATCGTTCGACTTTCTTCACGCTTTTGGGAAGTGATGATCTGCGACCCGCTGTCAGTGGGCTGATACTAGGGATAGCCAATTTTTCATCACAGTAGGGAAAAGGTTTTGTAAGATACGTATTGACGCTGAGCTTACCGGAATCGCGGAGAAAACGTATGATTAGTTACCGAGAATCGCGAGAGCACAGAGCTTAGTTTGGCGAGAAAATCTCCAATCCGTAACTCTTAAAAAGCAAAATTATAATAATTTTCCCCTATTTTAGTCAGGGTATTCCTTGACCTTTTATGGGGAAATACGGTTTTGCTAAAAATCAGCCGGTCAAGGGGTTCAAATGGTGGTCCTATCGCGAGTTTACTCGTTCTCATCAATTAAATCTCATGAAACATCTCATTACTATCACGATTCTGGCTGTACTCTGTACTGCTACCTCTCATGCGCAGTTGCGTATAACTGCTTTATTCGACGGACCTCTTGGGAGTTCTCCAAGAGTACCTGCCACTGAAACCACACCTGAAATCCCTCCGGTTCCGGGTCGACCTCGGGGAATCGAACTCTTTGCTTCAGAAGATATCGCAAACCTTCGAGATTATGGACTCAATGTTGCGAGTCCTAACGACACAACGCCGGGCCGGGACATTCGTTTCCCCAAAGTTAGCCTTGCTGCCGGTCAGTTTTTTTATGTGTCGCGCGAAGAAGATCTGTTTGAAGACTGGTTTGGTTTTCAGCCTGATTTGACGGTAAATCTGATGAATCAAATAAATGGAACGTTTGCTTTAGAGCTTTATAATAATGATCTCGTTATAGATGTGTTCGGCGATGTAACGACCCGCAGCCAAGGAAGCGATCGTCAACCATGGGACTTCGTGGATTCATGGGTGTATCGAAAGAGCGGCACTGGCCCAGACGGCGCTACCTTCGATATTGATAACTGGATCATGCCCGGCAGGAACTCACTTGATAATGAGACTTTGAACGCCTCGGCGAACTTTCCAATGCCAGTAGGTAGCTATACTCCGTTTCCAACTGCGAGCGATACGGCGCCTGGTGCTGCTGTTCCAGAGCCAAGCACTTATGGAATCATATTTAGCGTATTTGCCGTCGGTATGATCGCGTGGCGCAAGAAATTCGGACGTCGTAGATAAAGGGTCTCAGAAAATACTGAAGGCAACCGTAACACCCGCCATTACGATGGCGACCATGGACATAAGCTTGATGAGGATGTTCAGGCTCGGGCCAGATGTATCTTTAAAAGGGTCTCCTACGGTGTCGCCGATGACAGCTGCTTTGTGAGCGTCTGAACCTTTGCCGCCGAAGTTTCCTTCTTCGATATATTTCTTGGCATTGTCCCAGGCTCCACCCGAGTTAGCCATAAATACGGCGAGCGAGAATCCGGCAGCCAGTCCGCCAGTCAGAAGACCTACCACTGCAGGCACTCCCAATAGAATGCCGAAAATAAGTGGAACCAGGATGACAAGTAGTGAAGGAACGAGCATTTCTTTTTGCGCGCCAATGGTTGAGATTTCCACGCAGCGCGCGTAGTCAGGTTCGTTTTCTCCTTCGAGGATTCCTGGTATTTCCCTAAACTGTCGCCTAACTTCGGCGACCATGTCCGCTGCGGCTCGACCGACTGCGTTCATAGTCAGTCCACAGAACACAAAGGCCATCATCGCACCAAGAAGTAGCCCGATAACTACCTTAGGGTTCATAAGGTGAACTTCATAATTGTTAACGAGATCGATGATGGTCAAGGCTTTGACGCCTTCAATAGACTCCACCTC
Source organism: uncultured Opitutales bacterium (assembly GCA_937920335.1). Taxonomy (GTDB): domain Bacteria; phylum Verrucomicrobiota; class Verrucomicrobiia; order Opitutales; family UBA2995; genus UBA2995. Next base: position 10,346 of record CALGUT010000293.1, on the reverse strand, counting down.
AACTCCGTTGGGGAATGTGAAGGTGCCGGAATTAACGATGACACGAGCTATAGCGATTCGTATCGCTTCATAGTAAGAGGCCAATAAAGCGAGGGCAGTGAGTGCAGCTGATCCTATCGCGAAGCCTTTTCCGGTAGCAGCCGTGGTATTTCCTAGTGAGTCGAGTGCGTCGGTTCGTTCGCGAACCTCTGGAGGCAAATGAGCCATCTCCGCATTTCCTCCAGCATTGTCCACGATCGGTCCGTAAGCGTCGGTCGCTAGTGTGATTCCCAGCGTCGATAACATGCCTACCGCTGCGATCCCGATACCGTAAAGCCCTTGATTGATGTTGGCTATGTCGAGACTACCGGCTGCGAAAAAGTATGCGAGACTGGTACCAATCATGATTGCAAGTACCGGGATTGCCGTAGAAATAAAACCGACCCCCAAACCAGCGATGATTACGGTGGCGGGTCCTGTTTCTGCGTTTTTCGCGATGTGTTGAGTGGGTTTGTATTCAGCGGAGGTATAATAGGCGGTGGCTCTTCCGATTACGATTCCGGTGACCAATCCTACCACGATTGAACCCCAGACTCCTAGATAGTTAGGGAGCCCCAACCATTTCAGAACCAGTAGAGAAACCGCTATAATGAGTATTGATGATATATTTATTCCTTTTTCAAGTGAGGCTAGTAGCTCTTTTTGGGTAGCGCCTGGTTTTGTCTTAACAAAAAATATTCCCACAATCGAAAGCAGGATACCGACGGCCGCGATCAACATCGGAGCCATTACAGCTGCAACTTGGTTGGAGGTATCACCGGATTGAAGATAAGCCGCTGCTCCCAAGGCTGCTGCAGCCAGAATTGAGCCGCTGTAGGACTCGTAAAGGTCTGCTCCCATACCGGCCACATCGCCTACATTGTCGCCTACATTGTCTGCGATAGTGGCGGGGTTACGCGGATCATCCTCCGGAATTCCTGCTTCAACTTTTCCTACAAGATCTGCTCCGACATCGGCGGCCTTGGTATAGATACCTCCGCCGACACGGGCAAACAACGCCTGAAGCGATGCACCAATTCCAAAGGTAAGCATGGTTGTGGTTATAATGAGTAGCTTTTCAGTTTCATACTGAGCTTCTATGAAAATATCCAGTATCACCCACCAGATAGATATGTACAGTAGTGCGAGACCCACTACAGCAAGACCCATGACTGCACCGCTCCGGAATGAAATCCTTAGCCCGGCATCCAGTGACTCTTTGGCGGCTTGAGCGGTTCGTCCGGAAGCATAGGTTGCCGTTTTCATGCCGAAGTACCCAGCAAGTCCAGAAAAGAAGCCACCAGTTATAAATGCGACCGGTAGCCATGCATTCTGTACTTTCAGGACGAACGACATGATCACGAATACGATGGTCATAATAATGAATACGAACCCAACGACCTTGTACTGTTGTCTGAGGTAGGCCATCGCGCCTTTGCGCACATGCTCGGCGATTTTGATCATGGTGGGATCACCCTCGTCACCTTTCATCATTTGTTTGAAAAATACCCACGCAAATACGAGGGCAATAATTGCAGCAACAGGAACTGGCCAGAAGTATACAGAATTCATTTTGGGAGGTATTTAGATGATTGTACTGATGAAAAAACGAAAACAGACCTTAGTAAGATGATCTTGGAAAGGCCGGGAAAAGCATCCGTCATGCGAATTTGGTGAGAGCACATTAGGGATCTGCGAGTGGCTTCGTCAACCACCTTGCGTTGGTCTGCGTTGAATTCCATCTGAAACTAATAGTAACTCGTTTTGCTAGAGAGGTCCATCTACTGAATACATCATTCAATCTGGAAATTCTTCTGTTCAGTAATGCTTATATACTGCCGAGAATTCATAGGAATTTATCCCGCAATCTCACAAACTGTTTCTGAAATCACCTTGACCAGCGGTAATCGCTCAGTGCATCTTCTCAGGTTTAACTGGGTAAAGATTAACAGACAAACCACTCACCCAAATCAGTTATGGCAGAAGCATTTCCAAACGTACCAAAAATCCCTTACGAAGGCCCACAGTCCAAGAATCCCTTGGCGTTTAAACACTACCTACACAATGAAGTCATTGGCGGTAAGACCATGAAGGAGCACCTCCGTTTTGCCGGTGCCTATTGGCACACTATGCGGAATGAACTGTCTGATCCGTTTGGGGTAGGAACCTCGTTGAAGCCGTGGGACGATCGTAGTGATTCGGTCGAGAACGCACAACGTCGCGTAGGTGTGTTTTTCGAGTTTCTCGATAAGATGGGGTTGGAATACTACTGCTTCCACGACCGTGACGTAGCACCGGAGGGTGCGACTTTATCGGAATCAAACAAGAATCTGGAAGCGGTCGTTGGAACGTTAAAGGAACATCAGGACGCTACAGGTAAGAAATTACTTTGGGGAACAGCCTGTTTGTTCATCCATCCGCGATATATGCATGGAGGTGGAACTTCCTGCAGCTCTGACGTCTTTGCCTACAGCGCGGCACAAGTAAAAGCAGCCATGGATGCCACCTTGGCTCTTGGAGGAGAAGGTTATGTATTTTGGGGAGGCCGTGAGGGCTATACCACATTGTTGAATACCGACATGAAGCGTGAGCTGGATCACCTGGCAAAGCTGCTTCACATGGCAGTGGATTACGCTGCTCAGATTGGCTTCAAGGGACAGTTTTTTATCGAACCGAAACCCAAAGAGCCAACCACTCACCAATACGATTCTGATGCAGCTGCCTGTCTAAACTTCCTTCGTGAGTACGACCTGATGGATCATTTCCAACTGAACTTGGAAACCAACCATGCGACTTTGGCTAACCACTCCATGCAGCACGAAATGGTTGTGGCTCGCAATGCGGGCGCGCTTGGATCTGTCGACGCGAATACGGGGCATCCACAACTGGGTTGGGACACTGATCAGTTTCCTACTGATATTTACCTGACGACTGAGATTATGCTCGAGCTTCTGAAGGCGGGCGGCTTCAAGCAAGGGGGTTTAAATTTCGATGCAAAGCCACGCCGTGAGAGTTTCGAGCCAATCGATCTTTTCCATGCTCATATCGGGGGGATGGATGCTTTTGCGCGAGGTTTGAAGATTGCACACGCGATCATTGAAGACGGGCGCCTCGACGATTTTGTAGCGAAGCGATACAGCAGTTGGGATTCTGGAATCGGGGCTAAGATTGAATCGGGTGAGGTTGGGTTTTCGGAACTTTCTGAATATAGCCTATCAAACCCTGAACCGACCGTGGAAAGTGGTCGTCAGGAAATGTTGGAGAATCTCATCAACGAATTCATCTAAACCGGAATTGGTTTCCGCAATGTATAATTTTGGCAAGGACCTCGACTAGAGGTCCTTGTCTGTTTAAGCACTTATTGACTATGAAATATCTGATTGGCATTGATGTTGGCACCTCGAGTATGAAGACCCTGCTTATCAACGAAGTAGGGCAAGTAATCGGAAGTGCGACCGAGTTTTATCCCTTCGAAACACCCAAGCCACTCTGGTCAGAGCAGGATCCGGCTCATTGGTGGAAGGCGACCTGTGTATCTATAAAGCGGGTACTCGAAGAGAATAATGTAAATGCGCCTGATGTAGTAGGACTTGGATTAACGGGGCAGATGCATGGACTCGTGCTACTCGATAATGATAACAAGGTATTGCGGCCTTGTATTCTATGGAACGATCAGCGAACTGGGAAGCAATGTGAAGATATCACTAACCGCGTGGGGAAAGCCCATGTGCTGGAACTTACCGGTAACCCAGTACTAGCTGGATTTACGGCTCCCAAGATTGCATGGGTGCAAGACAACGAGCCAGAGGTTTTTGCAAAGGCTACCAAGGCCTTGTTGCCGAAGGATTACGTCCGATTCCTATTGAGCGGCGAATTCTTCAGTGACGTGTCGGATGCGTCTGGAACATCATTACTCAATGTTGGCAAGCGTGACTGGTCATCTCAAATGCTGGATGCGTTGGGCCTGAAACGAGACTTTCTGCCGGAGGTCACGGAATCGACGGTTGCCAGTACGCGCATTTCAGCGGCTGCAGCAGCAGCGACTGGATTGCTGGAAGGTACCCCCATCGCTGCGGGTGGTGGAGATCAGGCGGCTCAAGCGGTGGGTAGCGGAATTGTACGAGAAGGGATTGTTTCGGCTACCTTGGGTACTTCGGGAGTCGTGTTTGCACATTCGGATCAATACCGTGTGGAACCGAGTGGGAAGTTGCATGCATTCTGTCATGCGGTGCCTGGTAAGTGGCATCTGATGGGGGTAATGCTCTCAGCGGCCGGCAGCTTTGAATGGTATAAAAATGCGCTAGGTGCTGCTGAAGCGGCTGAGGCCAAGGCTAGTGGACGCAACGTTTTTGATCTTTTGACTGAGCAGGCAGCCGAAGCTCCCGCTGGAAGCGAAGGGCTGTTGTTTTTACCTTATCTCTCTGGAGAGCGGACCCCGCATCCAGATCCTCTGGCCAAAGGAACATTTTTTGGAATGAGCCTCCGTCACAGTAAACCACATATCACGCGCTCGGTGTTGGAAGGCATCACCTTTGGCATGAACGATTCCCTGCAACTTATGAGGGACCTGGGTCTTGAGATCAACGAAGTCCGGGCATCCGGTGGCGGAGCGAAGAGCGATTTCTGGTTACAGATGCAGGCAGATATTTACCAATCCAAGGTGGTAACGACCAATGTTACTGAAGGCGCGGCATTTGGTGCAGCTGTGTTGGCTGGAGTTGCATCAGGGGTGTATTCAGATATTGATACGGCAGCAGCCCAGATTGTAAAAAACACTGGCGAGACGAATCCAGGGCCGAACGAGGCCGTTTATTCAGATTACTACCCTGAATATCAGGCGCTCTATCCTGCTCTCAAAGACCGTTTTAAGTCTATCAGCAAGGTCGTTGAAAAGCACTTGTAGTTAAGGTGCCTAAGCAGGGTGCTAATCTGAAATAAACTAGGCTCCAAAGTGGGACTTGAGAAACTCAAGATCCAGTTCCGGGTAGAGTGTATATCTTTCGAGCAACGCGCTTACGCGCTTACGGGCTTCTTTCTGAACACCATCAGCAATCGTATATTTTACTTTGCTTGTCTTTCCTGCGTTGGGTCCCTTTGCGAGAATCTGAGGAGTCGTGTTGGAAAGTATCAGCTTAAAGATAGCAGCAATTTCCTTCATGTCGTCTTCATTCATTCCGAGGCTCGTCACGGCAGGCGTTCCCACGCGGAGTCCGCTGGTGTACCAAGGACCATTCGGATCGAAGGGTAGGGAATTACGATTCAGAGTGATTCCGCATTCACGGACGGCGCTTTCAGCTTGGCGACCGTTCAGGCCGAAGGTGGTTACATCGATGAGTAAAAGGTGATTGTCAGTTCCACCCGTCGGGATGGTTAAGCCTCCGTCGATGAGGGCCTGAGCCATCGTGCTTGAGTTTTTGACTATTTGGGCTGCGTAGTCCTTAAATGTGGGTTCGTTCGCTTCAGTAAACGCGACCGCTTTGGCTGCCATCACATGGGGGAGGGGACCTCCAATAACCAGGGGGCAACCCTTGTCTACGTATTCAGCAAACTCTTTTTTGCAGAAAACGACTCCTCCCCGTGGTCCACGCAAGGTTTTGTGGGTTGTCGTGGTGGCGATATCGGCGAAGGGCATAGGGTTGTAATCACCCTCAAATACGCCACCCGCTACGAGTCCGGCAAAGTGCGCCATGTCTACCATCAGCACTGCTCCTACCTTGTCAGCGATTTCGCGCATGCGGCGGAAATCGATCTTCCGAGGATAGGCGCTGTAACCGGCCAAGAGTATCAACGGTTTTACTTCCAAGGTTTGCTTCTCAAGTTCGTCGTAGTCGAGAAGGCCGGTTTCTTTGCTGACCGCGTAGGCATAGCTGTCAAAAAACTGGGCAGAAACATTTTGACGATAACCATGTGTTAGGTGACCCCCCGAATAGTAGTCGAGACCGAGCATGCGTTGGTTGCCCATCTTGCGACGGATCTTGTTCCAATCTTCGCGGGAGAGTTTCGCGGAGTTGGTTTCGTTGAGTTCGGCCATTGCCGGAACTCCAACACGTGCCTGAAGGATCGACCAGAATGCGATGAGGTTTGCGTCCGCTCCTGAGTGAGGTTGCACGTAAGCGTGTTCAGCTCCGAAGAGTTTGCAGGCTTGGGCGCAGGCTTCGCTTTCAAGATTGTCGATATTGTCACAACCCGCGTAGAAGCGAGAACCAGGAAAACCTTCGGCGTATTTGTCGGTCAGGAGATTTCCCATGGTCGCCTGGGTTGCCAGGCTGGTGAAATTCTCACTGGCGATCAGTTTGAGATTGTTGCGCTGGTCTTCGAGCTCCTGGATAATGCTGCGGGCAATCGGGGGGTTAACGGCAAAGATTTGTTGGAGATTTGCCAGGTAGCTTACGAAGGCTGGGTTTGCGTCGGGGCCTACTTGTTCCAGATATTCGGCAAGCGGTGTGGTGGTAGATGTCTGTGACATGTGGAAGCGATGTGTATGTATTTTGATTCTACCCAGGCGCTCGATAGAATGTTGTGGCTTCCTAGCGGTTGATTCCGCTCTTGGTTGCGCCAGTCGCTTTAAAAGATAGGGTAAGAAAAATTCCTTTTATTTGGGAAGTCAATGAAGGGCTTCGGGAAAATGCTAAGTGAACTACTTTTACACGATATCTACAATCGAACCGAAACCGGGATCGAATAGTCGTCGGTAGGTTTTTATGGCGAAGCTATCAGTCATTCCAGAGAGGTAGTCGCAAAGCAGGCGCGCTTTGTGGATATCATCTTCGGCCGTTTCCAATCGGGCTTCCAATTTGGGGGACACGAGCCGTGCCGGGTTTTTCACGTTGCTCGAGTAGTTTTCAAGAAGGGCTTCAAAGAGGCGTTCCAGCATACGGTCGCCTTTGTATTCGAGCTGTTTTACGCGGGTGCTTTGAAAAACGATTTCGTAGGCAATTCGCTTGTAGAGGGCGCATTCCGTTTTTTTAGCGGGTTCGATCTGAATTTCATAACGGTGACGGTTCGTTTGCTTGCTCATGAAGGTATCCCGTTCATGGAGAGTACTTGCCTGGATAAATTGCCCGATCTTCAAACTGAGCATGGCGTCCACGTTTCCTCGTTGGATTATCTTTATAATGAACTCAAGGTGTTCATTATCCTCACTCGTGAGCGATTGGTTTGAAGCCCATCGCTGCAGTTTATCGATGGTGATAAACTCGGCACGGATTCCGTCCGCCAGATCGTGAATGCTGTAGGCAGTGTCGTCGGCCCAATCCATGATCTGGCATTCCAGGCTCTTGAAGTTGTTTTTGGCTTCCGGGCTGGGCAGCTCTTTGACTACGTTTTGGCCTTCAAACACAAAATCCACGTATTGCTTTTGATCGTCGAAAATAAAGTGGTTGTTGGGTTTGTCTCGTTCCGAATACAGGGATTTGTACTTTAACACCCCGTCTAGTAGGGCCCTGGATGGACTCATGCCATTGCGTTTTTTGTAGTCGGAGTAGATGGTTTCAGTGAGTAGTCGCAGGGTCTGTGCATTCCCTTCGAAACCCCCATAGGGTCGCATGAGCCGGTTGAGCGTTTTTTCTCCGTTGTGACCGAAGGGCGGATGCCCCAGATCATGGGATAAGCAAACGGCTTCGACGAGATTGGGGTCTATGTAGAAGTCCTCTTCCAGGTGATTGCTGGTCTTTTTCAGATAGCTGCAGATGGAGCGGCCAATCTGACCGACTTCAATGGAGTGAGTGAGGCGAGTTCGATAGAAATCGTATTCGCCGGATTGAAATACCTGCGTCTTGGCTTGCAGGCGACGAAACGCCGATGTGTGAATGATGCGGTCGCGATCCACTTCAAAGCAATTACGGTAGGGATCAGGCTGACGATCAGGAATCGTGGCCTCATCGAATGCCGAATAAAAAGTGTTCTCCATGTTCCCCGAATAAGGCGAGTGATTGACGGGGGATCAACTGGGAAAATACTGAACCTCACTCACGTACGCTTTGGCTTGAGGCTATTCGTTGAACTGCTAATCCATTAGTCATGCCTAAGAAATCTGCATTGTCAGAACTAAAACGTCGTTTGCGGGGCTCCGTTAAGACGGATGCCGATAGTTTATATTGGAAGTCCTTTGATACACTCCGTTTGGCGTTTCCAATCGAAGCGGTCATCGAGCCGAAGAACGATAAAGAGATCGGGATTGTTCTTAAATTGGCGAATGAATTTAAAGTGCCCATTACCACCCGTGGATCAGGTACGAGCCTCACGGGAAGTGCAGCGCCCGTAAACGGGGGCTGGGTGCTTGATCTATCCGGTTGGAATAAGATCAGGATAGATAGGGAATCTGCGATGGCCTATGTCGAAACGGGTGCGATTCTGGAAAAAATAAAGCAGAAGGCTGAGAAAGTAGGGTTGTATTATCCGCCGGATCCGTCGTCGAAGAAGTATTGTACGATTGGCGGTACGATTGCTTGTAATGCTGGAGGGCTGGCGGGCGCAAAATACGGTGTTACCCGTGATTACGTCTTCGGTCTGGAGGGCTTCCTGCCGACCGGTGAACCAGTGCGATGGGCAGGTGATGTTCGTAAGTATGTATCGGGGTACAATATGAAGGATCTTTGGATCGGGAGTGAGGGCACGTTGGGTATCATCACCCGCGCTGTTATCCGGCTTATTCCGAAGCCTCCCTGTAAGTGGACCTTGTTAACGGCTTACAAGAACGACAGCAGTGCGTTGGCTGCAGTAAAGGCCTTGATGAAAGCCCGTATTGTTCCTTCCATACTCGAGTTTCTGGATGCGGAAACGGTCTTATGCGCAGAACGTAGACGGGGGAAACCGATTTTCCCAGGTGTCAGTGAGTCGACGGTGCTTCTTTTGGAGCTTGATGGGCGCAAAGAGTCTTTGGAGGAGGATCGGGCATTCGTGCTGGAGTGGGCTAAAGAACGCGCGCTTAAGTATTCAGAAACTTATGACGCGGAGGAATCGGAAGAGCTTTGGCAGGTTCGGCGTCAGTCTTCTCCCGCTATGTATGAACTGGGTAATACGAAGCTGAATGAGGATATCGTGGTACCGCTTCGAAGTCAGGCGGCTTTGATGCGCTATCTTAAGAAGCTGAAGAAAGACTCGGGGCTTGCTATTCCTACGTTCGGTCACGCGGCTGATGGTAATTTTCACGTGAACATCATGTTTAATCGCGGGGACAAGAACCAGGAGCGAGCCGCCAAAAAAGCGGTAAACAGTTTGATGAAAACGGTGGTTGAGCTGGGAGGTGCGATTACCGGTGAACACGGAATCGGGCTCGCGAAATCTCAGTTCTTATCCATGCAGCACAACAAGGCTGAGATCGCAGCGATGAAAGCGATTAAGCAGGTACTCGATCCTAATAACATTCTGAATCCCGGTAAGATATTTGAGCCTTATGAGGTGTGGAATAAGGAGCGGGAGAAAGCGGTATTACCTTGGGATCACAAATAGGGTTTCGGGCCATTTATCGAGGGTGAAGTCGGTTTGTTGTTTGACCTGAGTCTTCACCGACTTGTCAGTGATTTTACCGGGTTCAATACTTCAACGCTTGAACGTGTGGCTCATGCTGTGCACGAATTCCCGGTGGGTGTTTACGGTTATCCCATAAACGCGACTGCTCCCTGTTATTCTTAGCCCAGCGTACAAAAAAGAGCCGCCCTCTTTCGAGGGCGGCCTGAATAATCGCCGTCTTGATTCATGCTGAATCTAAATTGAAATAGAACGGGATTCTGACTCGAGTATGCACGTTCACGTCGTCTTTCACGCCGGGTTGGAACTGCCACCTTCTCAGTGCTTCGATGACGGGTCTTTCGAACTCAAAGTTGGAGGATTCGTTGATCTTGGCTTTCACAACACGACCATCTTTGGTGACGATGAACTCAGCTACGACCTTACCACCAACGCCTGCGCGTTTCAAAGCTTCAGGATACATCGGTGCAATCTGCACGAGTGCTACTGGCGCTTTGTCTAACTCTGAGATCTCAAACGCGAAATCAAAGTTCAGATCTGAATCGTCTATGGCAAATGATGAGACATAGATGTTTGCTCCAGCTCCTCCACCTGATCCGACATTCAATGCCATATCAATCGTGGCCAAGCTTAGCTTTTGGAAGTCCTTCTTCATTTCAAGGTCTTCTTCTTTTTCCTTCTTCTCTTCGAGTTTTTCAATGTGATCGATGGGAGGAGGCGGGGGTGGGGCTTTGTATGTAGAAACGGTTATTTGGTTCTCGAAGCGAGTTCCATCCGTTGCGATTTGGGTAATAGGGATAGCGATGAACATTGCAGCGGTGATTATACCTGCGTATAGAAGACTGGCGATCTTCATGCTA
>CALGUT010000292.1 GCA_937920335.1 uncultured Opitutales bacterium | reverse complement strand
TATACATTGTGCGTAGCATAGGACATTTTTACGTCCTTAGCTACTTCAGCCCCTACTTCTAAATTCTATGCGGGGTATGTTGAAAGTGACTCTTCTGTTCGAGTGGGATTGTTTAATGGAACAGATTTAAGCTCAGTTTTTTCTCATCGGATAGAAACACAGGTGACTGACTCAACGAACGTTCAGATTGATTATCATGTGGGAGAATTGTCTACGGTTTTGCAGGATCTTGATACGTCGATTCAACTCTTGGTTCTAGACGCGTCAGGAAGCCGCGTTTTTGAAAAGACGTATACCGCACCAGAATTCGCGGGCTCAGGATTTCCAAGTATTCCAGGATTTCCAAACTTGTCAGTCGGCAACGCAACGGTTTCGCGAATTCCGGATGAATCTGGATTTTACCTATCGGTGGTTCGCTCTGATTCCGATTTATTGGGTGGTGGCCAGATGCCTAAAAACAATTACTTTCTCCTGAATTTAGATAATACAGGAAGTATTCGTTGGTCCAAATCTTTCACACTCAATACCGGAATAGGTTTCACAAATACGTCTTCATCGGTAGCTGACTCTGGGTTTCTCTACCGTATTGGTGGTATTGAGGAAGATGGGTTCGTTTCAAATCTCATCAAATTTACGAGCGCTGGCGAACTCGAATTTGCGCAGAGGATTGGAGGGATACTCATGGTAGGAGTAGCATTGAGTGACGCTCCCGGAAATTTACCGTTTACGGGAGTATTGACCGACCCGGAGTCAGAATCTGATGAAAGTGATTTTGCAATGCTTACGGTTAACGCGACCACGGGAGCCATCGAATCTCAGATAGGAATTGACCAGCGAGTAGCCGACTTTGGTGCCATAAGTGTGGAAACAGGAAACAAGTTTTTTGGAACCTTGTTCTCCAGCGACAATCCACAATCCGAAAGCTTCGTATCCACAGTATTTCGGTTCGACTCTGATTTTTCAAATCCTGTCGCATACGATTACGGAACTGAGAGTCAGTCAGGCTTTTTAGCAGTTAATGATGCGGATGATCTGGTATATACGATCTTCGATGAGCCGACTGGTAGTGTAGGTGCTTTCAGTCTAGACGGGGATCTGGTTCCTGCGCAGCCAGCTTGTGAGGACTTCACTTCTGTGACGCTCAATACTTTTGATCCACAGCTTACCACGAGTGCAGTCAGTGTAAGTCCCGCAGATGTTACTGTAACGGTTCAGGATACGACATCGACTTTGAACGCGACGACTTTGCCCTTAGAAATGCTTATGCTTGCAACGGAGCCATGTGTAACAGGAACTGGAGAGGTAATTGTAACTAGCCAGCCAGTTGACCAAAGCGTTGCGCCGGGTGAGGAAGTAACTTTTAGCGTGACGGCGACAGGTGCGGATCCGATCTCGTATCAGTGGAAAAAAGATGGCGTCGATATTGTTGGAGCTACAGAGAGTAGTTACCTAATTGCATCGGTTGAGTTGACTGACGCGGGGGATTACACGGTCGTTATTTCCAATGCAAATGGAGATGTTCTAAGCAATTCTGCTATGCTAACGGTCAGTTCGGTGACGGGTCCTTCGATTGCAGTGCAGCCATTGAGTCAGGTGGTCGCTTTGGGGAAAAACGTTAGTATCTCCGTGATTGCAACGGGTTCGGGCACGATTACTTATCAGTGGTTTAAGGATAATGTAGCCATCGACGGAGCTATAGGCTCTACGCTGAACCTTTCGAACGTTATGGAGTCAGACTTAGCAAACTACTACGTAGTTGTATCGAGCGGAGATGATTCGGTGACGAGTAGTGTTGCAGCCATCACAGAGGCTATAGATGGGGAGAACGCTTTATTTGCACTTTATCTCGCGTCCTTGAATGTTCCTGAAGAATTGAGCGGGTTTGGAGACGATGCGGATAAAGATGGGTTTGCTAACGGCATTGAGTATTTGATGGGATCCGACGCGAATGATCCCGCTTCGATTCCGGAAATTTTACCTTCAACTGTTATGGTGGATGGGCAGGAATACTTTGCTATTAATTTTCCGCGGAATCCTCTTGTCACTGATCTTTCTGTGAATGCTGAATTCAGTTCTTCGATTGAGTTCGAAGCTCCTACCACGGGAGTTGAGGTTTCAAGCGAGATGGGTGAAGGGGGAATGCAGCGTGTAACCCAACGAAGCTCTGATACAGTCGGAAGTAAGAAACGAATCTTCGGTCGATTCAGAGGAGGCGATTGATTGAGGCATTGTCTCACGCTATTAATTCCACCATCGCTGTTGGTTCTGTCCAGAGATGGGTAATAGCACCTCTACCAATCAATCAATTCGATGTTTCTCAAATGTTGCCGGGTTAGAGTGACCAAGGCGTGATTCTGAACGGAGTAGAGATGGTTCGTGTGAATCGGCTAATCAGAAAGAGAGCACGTATTAACTGTTAAAAGCTCCGTTGTTTGAGAGCTTCCATATAGCAAATGCCTATTTTAAGTTTAAGTGAATGTACTAAATATGGGCTAAATGGTAGTGTGAACTGAGGGTGGATTGACAACTAATAAGGGGTATGAGTATTGCTACTATACATGCAATCTTATCTCACTGTTACCCCCAACTGGCCAGCCCCCTGCAAGTGGACCGTTTAGTAAGTTAGTCCGATTGGTTTTAAG
>CALGUT010000291.1 GCA_937920335.1 uncultured Opitutales bacterium | reverse complement strand
CGTATGCCTAACTGCCTCTAACGCGATTGCGACCAACTGGATGGAACTGGAAAACTGTCGTTTGGTTTCGAATACGGTAAACGATGGAGACAGCTTTATGATCAAACATGAAGCAACCACCTATGTCTTTCGCACATACTGGATAGACACCCCCGAGGATAATGGTAACTACCCCGCACGGATTCGTGAACAAGCCGAGTACTTTGGCCTCAAAGAAGAGGAAGTAATCCAGATCGGGCGAGAGGCTAAACTATTCACAAGAGAATTCCTAAAAGGTAAACTCACGGTATTTACACAATGGGAAAATGGCCAGGGAACCGGACAACGCTACTACGCGATCATCAACTCAGAGGGAGGAAGCCTAATCGAAGCTCTCGTGCAAAATGGACTGGCTCGAATCTACGGTTATGCAAAGGGCTGGCCAAAGGAACCCGTCATTGACGTTTTTCGTGGAAACTTAAGGAAACTCGAAAGCCAGGCAAAAGATCGACAGTTAGGCGCGTGGAGTAATCACATAGAGGTTTGGGAGCCTTTCGAATACGAAAAAATATTGGCAGCCCTCCCAGACCTACAGGGAAAGTTGAATATCAACAGCGCAACCATTGAGGAACTCGTTCTCCTTCCCGGCATAGGTCGCACTTACTCAAAACGAATTGTGGAAGGGCGTCCGTTCCGTAATGTAGACGAATTGAAAAAGATCAAAGGAATCGGACCCAAGACCCTGGAACGCATTCGAAATCGAATCTCTGTCGAAGACATTGAGTTGCCCAGTCCCATTATAGATCCGCATGTGATGCCAACCAATTGATTTGCATTCGTTCCTGCTTTTCCAAGAGTTCTCAAACCGCAATGAGCCCCGAATCACTAGACCCAAACGTAGCAACCCTTTACACGCTGTTGTTTTTTTCGGGGCTATTCTGTCTCTTTCATCACTTTTTTCTTCGAAAAAAAGTGGACAACCTGGGTGGCACATTCTCGCTCGAACCCTGGAAAATAAAAGGGCTCGATATGACGCTCATTTTTATTTTCGTCTACCTATTCGTATTCGGGGCGGGGGCCATATCTATCGAAATTTATAAATTCGCCTACAAGACTGAAGAAATAGCCGAAACCCATGAGTTTCTCTTTGGCTTCCCAATGCATTTGGCAATCATCGGAAGTCTGGTCGGGTTTTTCAGGTATTTCAAACTCAGGGAAGATGTTCCGCTGAGTCCAGTTAGGTACGGAGTAATCAGCCTGATTGGAAAAGGGATCTACTTCTTTTTGGCTGCGATTCCTCTTCTCATAGTTGGAAGCTTCGTATGGCCATACATTCTAGAATTTTTAAAGCTGCCAGCGGACCCACAAGATTTGGTTACTCAGGTCGATGGCATGGGGCTAACGCCCACTTTCCTATTGATCACACTACTCGCAGTTGTAGTTGCTCCTCTTTCAGAAGAGCTCCTTTTTAGAGCATTCCTTTACCGCAGTTTGAAGTCTTACCTCTCGCCAACAATGGCTGCTGTCGCATCCAGCCTGGTATTCGCATGTATGCACTTTAATTGGCTGAGTATGCTCCCTCTATTCATACTCGGAGTTTGGCTATGCCGAAGCTATGAAGATTCGGGCAACCTGTGGGTTCCAATCATCCTCCACGGTCTCTTCAATGGAAACACCCTCCTTGTTTTAACACTCATGAACGCCTAGGATGAATCCGATCGCTGACCAGACAGCAGATCAGGTAAGCCATCTGGGAGAACGAGCGCTGATTAAAGCTATCACCGATTGGCTCGGAGACTGCAACCCATCATCACCACGGGGCATCGGCGACGATGCCGCAATCATCTCGGTTCCACAGGAGAAAGCTGTAATCACAAAAGACGCCCTGGTATTCAAAAAGCATTTCGATGAGACGACTTCCCCTTATCAAGCAGGCGCCAAACTGCTAAAACGTAACATCAGTGATATCGCTGCGATGGGGGGCAAGCCGACCCACGCGGTTGTCGCTTGCCTGATACCTCCAACCATTTCTCTAAAGTGGATTCAGGCATTCTATGAAGGACTCAGAGACTGTGCGAACGATTTCTCGATCTTAATAGTTGGCGGCGATGTCGCATCTACCTTTGAAGACATAGCATTCACCCTCACACTCGTCGGTGAGCCTGGAACTAGAACACTCGAACGGAAAACGGGCAACCCAAGCGATACGATTTGGGTGACTGGAAGCCTGGGAGGTAGTATACTCGGCAAACACCTGAATTTTAATCCCCGAATCCCGGAAGGTTCGTGGTTATCGAATTTTCCTTCGGCCACGTCTGCAATGGATATTTCCGATGGCCTCGCCACTGACTTAATTCATTTATGTCCGGATGACTGTCGCGCAGAAGTGAATACGGATTGCTTGCCACTCAGCTCCGCATCCTTCGAACTAGAAAAGTCGTCGGGAAAGACGGCTATCGAACATGCCCTGACAGATGGCGAAGACTACGAACTTCTTTTCACAATCGCACACTCAGTTTCGCCAAACTCCTTTATTAAGCAATGGCAGGAGTTCAGTGATCTTCCAGTCACTCAGATCGGTAAGCTAATCGAATCAGAAGATCCAACCCAAAGTAAGATTCGGTACATAGGCTCAGGGATCGGTGGAGAAAGCGAGGGTTATGAACATTTTTGAACGACTTCGATCAGGTATTGTATCTCAATCTGCGGAAGAAACTCAAACAGTAGCTGCGCAGTTTGGAGCCGCACTACCAGACAACCAAATCTTAAAGCTATCTGGAACCCTGGGAGCCGGAAAAACCACCTTCATCCAAGGTCTCGCCAAAGGATGGGGAATCACAGAATCCGTCAAATCACCGACATTCAATCTCTACTCCATCTACAACGGTGATCGTCAATTAGTGCACTTCGATGCTTACCGGCTAACTGATCCTTCAGAAGCCGAGGACCTTCTCATCGAAGAATTCCTGACCCCGCCCTACTGCCTGGCCATCGAATGGCCTGAAAAAGTAGATGGATGGATGGATGAAGATTCCTGGACGCTGAAATTCACAATCGATTCGAACGACCAGCACCGCATCGAACTAACCAGTAGCTGCTAAGAAAATTAAGACTTCTCTTTATCGTCACCTTCGGCCGACTGACTGTCGTCTACCGATGGTTCTTCAATCTCTTTTGCTGCATCCGGTTCCTGGTCTTCTACAGAGGATTCATTCGTCTCTTCTACCAAAACCGCCTCCGTATCCTCTGAAGACACTGCGACCTCTTCTTTTGAATCGCTGTCCGCAACCACAATCGGCTCTGAATCTACGGTCACTACTGTCTCATCGACAGAATCTTCAGGCACTTCGAGGGCTGGACTTATAGCTTCTAAATGGGATTCCGCCTCAGGATCTGGACTCGCAACCGCTTCTTCTGTGGCTTCAACAACAGGATCTGGAGCAGAAATACTGGAAACCTCAGGTGACGAGACGACCTCTTCAGTTTCTTTATCTAGATTTTCAGCATCCGGTTGAACACTCGAAGGTTCATTGACCACGGCCTCCACAGCTTCTCCAACTGGCGCTGGTTCTTCCTGAACCGTTTCCTCTTTCGTTATGCCCGACACAGGGGCTACCACCTCAGTGTTCGCAGCTTTTGAACTCGGAACTTTGGGAGCCTTCGACTTCGCGGGTTGACTAGGAACGGCTGCAGGATGCGCAAAGACCGTACCGTCTGAGTATTCAGCAATATAGCCTTCTTTGAGCAGCCACTGAAAATCCAAAGTAAATGCTTTAAAAGCTGCCTTTTGCTCATCTGTTATCTCCGGTTGAGTTTCACCTTCCGGAGCAAATGTCGTGAATCCCAGATACTGCTGGGGCAATTCCTTTGCAGCAATTTTGGGGTGTTTCTCGATAAAATCGATGAGTTTACTAACGGGTTCAGACAACGACTCACCCGGCTCGCGAAAACGCCTTTTGACAGCGCAGACGTAAGAAACTCCTTTAGTCCCCTTCTTGTAGAGAGCGAACTTTTGACGACGGAGGCGTCCTCGCAGAAGATTTGCTGAATCCAAGGGGAACCGCTTTTGCCGATCCCATGCGTATTCAAGATATGTCTTCAAACTGGGATCCTTGATTTTTGAAAGCTGAGTTCCCTCCACTCGGGTACTATTCACTTCCTTTACCAGTTTCCCTGCCAGGTTGGCTTTAACAAACGCTCGCGCAGTCTCACCATCTTCGAACTGCCGATCTTCGCCAAACTCAGGCTTTAGCTTGTAGGTCGTTTGGATCTTCATCTTCTCAAGCCACTGAGCGATCACTTCCTCTTCCTTGACCGACTCAATGCGTGACTCAAACTTGGCATACGGCATGTTTGGCAGTTGCGATGCGTGGTGATCAGCCATGATCTTTTTCAGTCGGTGGTAATTCGGAGGTCCGAGTAATTCACCGGTGACACCACATTTCTGTATCGCCGTAAAAGTTCCGCTCGGAGGCTCAACTTCCTGAGTCTCCGATGTAAAATAATGATCCAGACAGTCCGCCAACGCATGCTGCATGGCCGCGTCTTGGCTCAGAAATGGTAACCCATCCGACTCGACCACGTAAAAAGATGCTTCAGGTTCTTCGGCACCCGTCGATTTTTCATCGGGAGTTCTAATAACCAGGTAGAACCGTTCTTCCTTATCTAGAATTGTCCTTGCTATCTCAAACAGCTCATAGGTAATCGCAGAGACACGGAGTGCCTTACAGAGGGCTTTGAACCCATTGTCTTCTGGGTAAAAAGAAACTTCGGCTACTTTCTTGGGAATCTCTGGTCGTCCGTAAGGTTTTCTACCTTGATCTCCAAAACGCCGACCTTGATTTCCCTGCCCCTCTCTCGGAGCTCTCTCATCAGACTTACGAAAATTTCCAGGCTTGAAGGGACGGCGATCTTTCCGATCGGCTGGCCCCCCTTGAGATCGACGATCACCTCTTTTGAAGTCGCGATTGTCCGAACGGCCTGTACCGCGAGGTTTTTTTGATTCGCTCCAACTGGTCCCGAAATCAAAGCCTTGAAGGGCACTCAGATCAACTGGTGTCTCTTCCGCAGGTTTTGGAGCCTCGGGGGCGGGTTCGTCTGGATTGAGTTCTTTATCCATACCAGTTTGTGATTGTTGGAGGGCAATCTAATTAAAGCCTCACCCAACAATGCATAATCTAGGCCAGTGTCGGTAGTTTGTTTGTAGTCTTAAAAAGAAGGACCCCATGAAAAGGTTCCTCACACGCATATTCGAGATTAAAAAGAAAAAACTTTTGTTACAATTTAGTTGCATGGCCTTTCGTAATCTCTCTTATTTCCCGTTCCTTTTTATGGGCTCAGGTGGTGAAATTGGTAGACACGCACGCTTGAGGGGCGTGTGCTTAACGGCATGCGGGTTCAAGTCCCGCCCTGAGCACCATCTTTCTCCCTCAGCCTCTTACTTTCGGTGGGGAATTTAGGCATTCACTGTGAGTGATGAGTCGGGAATCTAAACCGGACGTCCGAACTGCCGAAACTCGACAGATGAACTCGGTCGCTCCAACAACTCATGGAAACACCACACTTTAGCCAACGTCTGAACTGTTTGCGTTACAGTATCCATAAGCGGTAAACGGCTCAATTATTCCCGCTATTCACTTCCTTACAAATAATCCCCTCTAAAAGACCCAAAGCAAGTACCTGCCTGAAGTAATCCGCAATTTATTTACTTACCACTTTAAGGCTTTATTCCAGTATAGGGGTTCCTAGGGAGTGTTTGTGAATTCAGAATCGAAACCAAATAAAAATAGCAGCAATG
>CALGUT010000290.1 GCA_937920335.1 uncultured Opitutales bacterium | reverse complement strand
GGTCCTTGACGCTTCCGGGGAAGAAATGCCCTTCGAAAAAGTTGTAGGTTTGAATCTTCTTTTTTTCATCCGTAGCCCGTTGCTTAACATATTCTTCGGAGGCAACGGTCTTGATCAGGATCCGGTTGACCCCTTGAAGCCCAGACGTGGTGACTAGTAATGCGATCATTGAGATCCAAAATTTACCTGTAGAGTGGGGACGCATCATTTCTTCGGGACGAATTGTTACTGGATATCCGTATTTAGCATAACGACTAGGATCTTTTCAAGAGAGATAGAGATAAACCGGGCACATACCTCCTTAATCTTCCCTGGTTGCCATCGAGAGAGAAGTTTTGTTTCATAATCAATCATAACTGGAAATATTATACGCTTCGAGGATCGTTCCCCTTTCCAGCTCGTAGAGAACGATGGCACTCTGATAGTCGGTCACGGCGCGGGTCTCCCTTATCTGGGCAATGGCAAGACTGCCCTGACGATATCAGAAGAATCACTCTCCATTTCCTTGATGCCAGCTGCCAGTTCTCTACTCGCCAAATCCTCACCAACGATGAAGGATGGACACACAGCGAGGGACCGTATTATACTCGATACAATCAATTTTAATCACACAGCATGAACACACGACCTCACACTCAAGACGCAGCTGACGCTAATGGTCGGCGAACCTTTCTAAAAACCATGCTCGCTGCTGGAGCGACACCACTGGTGTTGCCTAGCATGACTTCAGCTGCACATCATAAAAATAAGATCAAGCTGGGCATCATCGGATGCGGTGGACGTGGCCAATGGCTTGCCAATTTATTTGCCAAGCACGGTGGCTATGAGCTGGTAGCGGGTGCGGATTACTTTCAAGACAAGCTGGACGAATACTCTGCGAAATTTGATGTACCGGCCAACAAGTGTTACTCCGGCCTGAACGGATATAAAAAGCTGATCGAAAGCGGAGGCGTGGATGCGGTCGCCATCATCAGCCCCCCCTATTTTCATCCGGAACAGGCCGAAGCCGCCGTGAAAGCCGGGAAACAGGTTTACCTGGCAAAGCCGATTGCCGTGGATGTTCCAGGAACCCTTTCCATCGAAGAAAGCGGCGCCCTTGCCACGAAGACAGGACTTACCTACCTGGTGGATTTCCAGACCCGCGCCAATGAGTTTTTTGTAGAGGCCATCAAACGCGTACATGATGGGGCCCTCGGTAAACTAAGCTTTGGTGAAAGCTTTTATCATGCGAATGATCCGTTCAAAAATGCACCGGAGATCCTTGGCCCCGACCCTTCGAATCCCGATGCCCGTCTACGCATGTGGGGCGTCGATCAAACGCTTTCCGGCGATATCATTACTGAGCAGAATATTCACACACTGGATGTGATGAGCTGGATCATGAACAAGGATCCCGTGAAAGCCTATGGAACCTGTAGCCAAACGGTTCGGCCCTGGGGGAATTGCAACGACCACTTCTCAGTAATTTATGATTATGGCGATGGCGTGGATGTGAGTTTTACCTCCCGTCAGTTTGCTGCACACGGCACCAAACCGGATGGTATCCGCAATCGTATGTTTGGCGAAGACGGCACCCTCGAAACCCAATACTCGGGTCCGGTCCTGCTCCGCGGTATTCAAGGAAGTTTCTATCGCGGCGGTGACTCGTCCGGGCTTTATGAAAGCGGTGCTGTTAATAACATCGCAGCCTTCTACGATGCCGTTAAAGCCGGCGACGCCTCCAATTCCACCGTCGCTCCCAGTGTGCAGAGCAATTTGGTCACCATACTCGGCCGGGAAGCCGCTTACACGGGTAAAACGGTCACCTGGAAGAAACTGATCAAATCGAAGACTTCCATGAAACTTGATTTGGAGTTAAAAGCATGAACCGCCGACAAGCCTTAAAGACCGGAGCCACCCTCGCTGCGAGTGCACTGGTATCGCCCACACTGTTCAGCGCTCATCACAAGGGTCATACGTTCAAGCTCGGAGCCTGCGATTGGTCCATAAAACGCATGCTGGAGCTCGGGGCTTTTCGTCTTGGTCAGCAAGTCG
>CALGUT010000289.1 GCA_937920335.1 uncultured Opitutales bacterium | reverse complement strand
AGTATTTACGGGCTCGACAATCCATCGATGCGTCTGACCGTTGAAGCAGCTGACAAACGGCAATCCATTCTGATAGGAAACCAGGTTCCCGATACCGAAGACGACGCTCTATACTATGCCAAGAGCAGCGAAAACGATACCATATTTACCATCCCGGGACTCCTGTTTGACAACAGTTTAAACAATGCCCAGGAAGACCTTCGCGACCGACGATTTGTGAAGTTCGATCCTAATTCGCTCAGCACAATTGAAATAGCTCAATCCGATCGATCTGTATCACTGCAGAAACTGGAAACCGGGACCTGGCAAGTGCTGCAAAGAGAGCAAGACGGGAATGTGACGGCAGAAGCGGCAGATACCAAGAAGCTCGCCGATATGATGTCCACCCTCTACATCTTGAGGGCCCAGAGCTTCATCTCAGACGCACCTTCAAACGCTGACTTGGAAAACTATGGTTTTACAGATCCACAACGCACGATTCAGTTGAAAGGCGGAACCCCCCTCACCTTGCTTATCGGCGATCTGGTTGAGGGAAACGCTCGTCACGCCTATGCGAAATTGGAGGAAGAGCCGTTTATCTACGAGATAGATACCTCGATTCTGTCGGAATTCCACACCCGTGCGTTCAACTATAAGAAGCGCGTGCTCCACGAACAACCTAGTGATGCAAAGCTGATGGGTTTAACCATTTGGTCCACCGACTCTGATAGCATCGTCTACAATTCTGTCCTCAATGAAGTGACTCCCACCTGGGAACAAATAGCCGAAGCAGATGAGCTCGATGATGAGGGTCGCGAGAGTCTACTGTCATTGGTTAAGCAATCCAGTTCCATTGAAGCCCGCGAATTTATTCAGGAGGACTTCGATAACGTCCCATGGAAATTTCGCATGGATATGCTATTCGAATCGACCGATAACAAGAGTCAAACACCATGGACGACTCAGCTGTGGGTCACCGAGCGTCTCACGGGTACCAACGCGATTGCCGGTATAAAATCCGAAGGCGGAGTTTTCTACACGACCCAGGCATTTACCGACGCCTTCTTCAAGATCACCTTCACACGATTTGACCCAGGACCAGAAGCAGAACCTGCAATCCCACCAGCGGCACCAGAAACTGAGGCGGGGATCCAGGATCCGTGAGTCTGGTTGACCGTAACACAATCTGCGGTTACAGCTACTTTCTAAACATCCGGCGAACATTCCATGTCATACCTTGCCCAGAAAAAACGCTCATTTGCGATGCGGTGTTTTATCAAGTGCCAGGCCTTTGTCTTGTTTGCGCTGACGTTTACCTTGTTGGTCGTTTTATGCGGCCTCGGATTAAGTATATACTACAAGGAGATTCCAATACCAGAACGCCTCCTCAACGTGCTAAACGATCATCTTAAGGAAGAAGGTCTTAGTATCGGTTACGATTCGGTCAGTATCGATTTTACAGGGGATATTTTAATAAAGAACGGCCGCGTTTCATTCATCGAAACGAGTGATCCAGCCCTGGAAGTAGACCTGCTGTTTCTTGACCTAAATTATCCAGCTCTCATCCTCGGGCGAACCCCGTTCAACACGATCAAGCTCTCAGGAGCTCGTCTCTATAGCCCAGCTATCGTGTCTCCAACCGGAACCAATGAAAAGCTCGTCGATCACGTCAACCTGGCCATTTCCAGACGCTGGAACCGATGGAGCCTGGAATTCTTCACAGCGAAGTTTCAGCACTTGGACGTTGTCGCAGGTGGTAATCTCAGTGGGTTGATTGCTCATCTAAAATTGAGGGAAAAGAAGGAAAAAGAACTTATCGATATTTACTCACAATACCTGCACCTAACCCGGCTCATATCCGATCAAACTAAGCACCTCAAGGCACTTGAGGCTCCGAAGGTCACGATCAACTGCGTGACAACTTCAGATGATTCATTCCTCCTGAACGTAGACTTAATCGCTGAGGGCTTCTTACTAGAAGGATTTCCATTAACAAGACACATCCAAGCCGAGGCTGCTCTACAGATTTTTCCCACCGTTCAAACCATTGAACCGCTGCACCTAACAGCTACATCCGTCACTCAGGAAGAACTCAACCTAACCGTCGAAGACCTACGAATCAGCGCCTGGACAAACAATGCCATAAATTCCCTTGAGAGTGCCTTCCCCTTCAACCTGCAGGTTACCACCGGAGCCATCGATGTGCAAGGAACGATGCTGAAACAGTCCGTGTTCGATGGACAAATACTAAGCCTCGACAACGCTCAAGGTAGATTGATCGCCTCTCTCTACGAAGGAGCACTGGAAGCAACCCTCGAAGGAAATTGGAAGCAACAGATAGTCAGTGGCTCACTGTCGGGAGGAATCAACCTGACAAAGATATTTGATAGACCGGAGTTCGAAACATTATGGAAGCTTCGATGGTCAAAGCAAACCAAGCCGGCCTACCTCGATATCAATTTTGACTATCCGGGGAACCTCGAAGGCTTGAGCGCCGTCTTCAGGGTCGAAACGCGCGATATCGATATCATCAAAACACCATTTGAGTGGGTACGGGTACGGGGTACGCTCGAAGGAACCTATGCTGATGTCTATCAACTAGAGGGCGGTGGTTACGGCAACGACTTGCTTTGTACATTTCGACAGGATCTAACGGATCCGTTTTATCGTTTTACAATGGCGGGTTTATTTCGACCGCACGATATAGACCCATGGTGGAGAGACTGGTGGAAGAACACTTTTGACTACCTCGACATCAAAGGTGAGCTCCCCTGGATGGACATGGCTATCCGTAACACCTTCACTCAAAAGAAACAATTAACCCTGTTTGGCTTCGCTGAGGCTGAAAACATAGGTTTAAAAGGCATGCACTTTGACAAGGCTTCGGTAAAGATGTTCATACGACCAAACTACATCGACGCCCTCGAGCTCAATCTTGAACGTCCTGAAGGAACCGCATCCGGCCAGTTTCAAAGGCACCTCGAACTCAGTAAACTTAAGAATGTGACCATCGATATCGAATCCAACCTGGATCTCGAAACATCGATGGAGTTATTTGAAGACAATGGGCGACGCATCATTGAACCCTACACGTGGTCCGGTCACCCGCTTTTGAAGATCGCGGGGGAGTTTAATTTCGAAAACAACAGCAATTGGCAGGATTTACACTTCGAAATCGAAACAGATCAACCCATGACGGTCTATGACTTCCCCCTCGATAGCCTCAAAGTCAATGGTCACTATGATAAGGGAGATGTTCTATTGGAAGACATCGAGTTTGGCTTCGCGGGTGGAAATGGGGAGGGCGATGTCACCTTTCTCAAGCAGAATGATCAGTCCTTTTTTCTATTCGACTTCGATATCGAGGATGCCGAGCTCGAAGAAACGCTTAATAGAATTGTTCGGATAAAGATTACTGAGACAGTAGACAGCACCGCTGAAGCTAAAACGCAAAAAGAGACCGAACCTTTGCAGGGAAAACTCAAGGTGCATGCCAGTGGTATTTCTCCCGCTGGAAATGGACTGGAGCGGGTTATGGCAAAGGGAAACATTGAAATTACCGAGGGCAACCTCGCCCAAATTCCCATCTTTGGCCCTCTTTCCAGCCTAATGCCTTTCACTACCCTAAGATTAAACTCTGCCAACGCCTATTTTGCATGGGATGATGGGAAAATGACATTTCCGGATTTGGTCATGACCAGTAATACTGCGAGGTTAGAGGGAATCGGAGATTTTTACACAGACTCATCAAAATTAGATTTTCAGGTAAGAGTCTTTTTATTGCGAGAAACCGATATCTCACTGGTATCCAACATTATAATGCCGCTATTCGATCCATTTAGTCAGATGGCAGCCGTCAATCTAAAGGGTACTCTCACCAAACCGGAATGGCGATTCGCAATGAGCCCATTCAACCTGTTCGACCCAAAAACAGAAGAAACCCGACCCACGACTCAAGAAGAGCTCCTGGAGTTCGAATTCATCAAATAAAGGAAAACCTTGCAGAAACCGCTAAAACTCCAAGCATCCGCAAACCTGTTTTTTGTGGAAATTTCCCAGAAACATAACAAAGCTGCCTTTTAACGATTTTAGTGAAAGCTCCTTTTACCTTAGCTACCAACTCAAAGCCGGACTCATTTTGAGCCTCAGCCGTAAAACTTTAACCGACAAATCAATTTGGACCTAAAGCAAATAAAACAAATCATCGACGTAATGAAGCGCGCCTCACTCACAGAATTTGAGATCGAGGAAGAAGGCTTGAAGCTGCGTATATGTAGAAGTGACGAAAACAAGGGAAACGGAGCCCAAATCGCACCGGGTTATACAGCCATGCCGGCTTATGCACCTGCTCCTGCAGCTGTTCCGGCACCCGCCCCTGCTGAAAAACCCGAGGAGGAAGAAAAGGGAATCGTAATCATAAAATCTCCCATGGTCGGAACTTTTTATCGCGCGCCATCTCCAGACAGCCCCGCGTTTGTCAAAGAAGGCGACGTCGTCAACAATGACAGCCCGGTTTGCATAATCGAGGCCATGAAGGTGATGAACGAGATACCCGCTGAGCTTTCCGGAGAGATTAAGCAAATCCTCGTTGAAAACGGTGATTCCGTGGAATACGGCCAGCCACTCTTTAAGGTAAAGCAGCCTTAACCGGCCCCATCATGATCAATAAGATCTTAATCGCCAATCGCGGCGAAATCGCACTTCGCATCGTTCGGGCCTGTCGAGAACTCGGTATCAAAACGCTTGCAGTATACTCCGAAGCAGACGAACAGTCACTGCACGTTCAACTAGCCGACGAGGCTATTTGTATCGGTCCGGCTCCGGCTACTGAAAGTTATCTTAGGCCTGATAGAATAATCAGCGCAGCTGAGATTTCAGACGTGGATGCCATACACCCCGGCTATGGGTTTCTTTCAGAAAAAGCCGATTTCGTTGAGCAGTGTGAATCCTGCAAGATTACATTTATCGGGCCCAGCTCATCTATCATCCGCAGCATGGGTGATAAGGCCGTCGCAATCGAAACCATGCGTAAGGTAGGAGTCCCGACGGTTCCGGGTAGTGATGGGGTAATCGATAATGTAAAAGAAGCAGTCAAGGTCGCAGAATCTATCGGGTATCCGGTTCTCATCAAAGCGGTCGCTGGCGGCGGGGGCAAAGGTATGCGGGTCGCTCATAACAGTGTCGCGTTTGCCAAAGAATTCGACTCAGCCCGCAATGAAGCCGAAAAGGCATTTGGAGATTCATCTGTATACATTGAGAAATTCATCGTAAACCCCAGACACATCGAGTTCCAGATTCTGGCCGACAATCACGGAAACGTAATTCACCTCGGAGAAAGAGACTGTTCCGTACAACGTAGACACCAAAAGCTTGTTGAAGAAGCACCCTCTCCTTTCTTAACGGAAGAGTTACGCCAGGAAATGGGAGCCGTTTCTGTGAAGGCTGCCAAGGCTGTAGGTTATACCAACGCAGGTACTATTGAGTTCCTCGTTGACGAAAACGGTAGGTATTACTTCATCGAAATGAATACCCGGATTCAAGTGGAGCACACCGTCACTGAAGAAGTAACCGATACCGATCTGATTAAGGAGCAAATCCGCATAGCAGATGGTCAGGAGCTTCGTTACAAACAGGAAGATATCGTTATCAATCGCCACGCGATTGAGTGCCGGATCAATGCTGAAGACCCTCTACGCAATTTCGCGCCGTGCCCCGGAACGATCGGTCTCTACTATCCTCCTGGAGGCCACGGGGTAAGGCTAGACTCGCATATTTATGGCGGGTACCAAGTACCACCTCACTACGATAGTATGATCGGGAAACTGATTACCTACGGGCGTAATCGTGAGATAGCGATGGACCGAATGTACCGCGCACTAGGAGAATTTATTATCACCGGGATCAAAACCACGATTCCCTTTTCTAAAGCAATCATGCAAGATCCAGTATTCCGAAGCGGCAAAGCAACCACCAAGTTTGTGGAAGATTTTGTAGAGCGTTCGAATATGGATTCACTCATTCAATCGAACCATAACCTTGAATAACCATGGACACCGATAAAACGGATACCCAAGAAATTCCCTCAATATCAACCGAAGAAAGTAGCTCTCTCGGTGATATAAAGATCAACCACGCCGTTGTCGCCAATATCGTCCGTCTATCCGCGCTTGAAAACACGGGAGTATACGCCGTGGCAGGAAGCTTTGTAGACGGCATCGCAGAAATATTTTCTAAAAAAGAAGCCTCTCAAAGCGGAGTTCGAGTGACCGAGAGTGAGATGGCCAACTACTTGATAGAGATCAGACTCGTATTGAACTACGGCGTAGAACTAGCCAAATGTGCCTATGACGTTCAGGTGTCCGTAAAGGACCGTGTAGAGGCAATGACCGGTAAAATGGTAGAGCGCGTAGATGTTGTCATCGAAGGAGTTAAGTCGAAAGACGATCATCCAAGTGTAAAAAAAACCAGTTCTCTTCCAGTAGAGGAGTAAATCATCCTTAAACTTTCACGACGCGGGCCAATTGGTCCGCGTTTTTTTTCGACAGGACGGTGATAAGAATGCAGCTTTAGCGTTTCAACCACCAATCAGCACCATGCAATCTCTCATAGACAAGTTTGGTATAGAGCCCACCACTCTGACCTTCATTTTTTTGACGCCACTGGTAATCGCATTCGTCGTCTTGATCGTTGTGTTTCTCAAACTTGGTAAATCGAACCTGCTTGTTTTCAACAACCAAGACGGAAAAGTCGAAATTTCCAAAGCAGCTATTCAGGAAATCATCCAAAGAACCTGCGAGCAATTTGTAGAAGTCGGACGAGCCAGAGGCGACATCCGGAGATCTAAAGGTAAGATCAATATAAAGGTCAGACTCAAGCTCCGTGTAAAAACACGACTTCAGGACATTTCCAACGAGCTTCAGAATCAGATTACGAAAGCGATTCGCGATGACCTTGGAATCGAGAATCTTGGTGATGTTAATGTAATCGTCGAAGGGTTCCTCGCAGAATCAAAGTCAAAAGCTTAATCGACATCAATAATGACATCCGACCATTCACCTAACCTGTGGCTGCTGATGTTGTAGGACTTGCCGAGTCGGTCTAGTTTTTCCTGATACTTATTTCTGACTTCGTTCGATTCTTTGGAAAGTATTCCACTTAGAATAAGTCGTCCTCCTGGCCTAACAGCTGTAAGCAGTGCATAGGGTTGTTCAATCAGGACCACCGCCAATATATTAGCAAATACGAGATCGTAGGTTTGCTTATGAAACCCTGTCTCCAAGTCACCCTCCCAGAAGTCGACTTTGCCTGACAGATCGTTCAAAGCCGTATTTTCATCGCTGATACGAACTGCATCTGAATCATTGTCGAAACCTACAACTGAGGAAAACCCTAGCTTTTTTGCTGAGATCGCCAAAATACCGGAACCGCAACCGGCGTCGCAGCAACTAAGATCTCCCAACAAACGCTCCTCCAATTTTAGCTTCTTTAGAAAATCAATGAGCGCTTCGATACACAACCGAGTCGTTTCATGGTTACCGGTACCGAATGCCATTCCCGGATCCAACCACACCACAGCATCCCCTTCTGGAACAACATAGGTTTCCTTCTCCCAGATTGGAACCCAATGAAGACCTTCGAACGCCCACGGTTGAAAATGTATTTTATAACTATCTTTCCAATCCGTGTCCGGTAAAACTTCGAACTTGGTCTTCACTTCACCGATAACGCCAGTGATTGGCGATTGAATTTGCAGCCAATGTTCACGGGCATCTGCCTCGCTTTCATATATTCCAGAAGCAGTTCCAAGCTGGGTATCTTGATCGAGGTAAATATTCCAATGCCCATCGCCCAGCTCATAAAACAAATCTTCAAGGGAGTCCACTTGTGACCCGTTCAACGGAAAGGAAACCTGAAAAAGAGACATTCGAATCTTTAAATAAATAGGGTCTCAACGGGCTCTAAAGCTCGTCAAAAAACCGCTTGGCTTTATCGAAAAACGATTTCCCCATCGGCTCAAGGTCATCCCCCGACTCTTTCGCAAATTCCTCCAACAGTTTCTTTTGTTTTCCAGTCAACGATTTTGGAACTTCTACATGGACGGTT
>CALGUT010000288.1 GCA_937920335.1 uncultured Opitutales bacterium | reverse complement strand
GGTCGTTGACGGTGACGTTGTCCAGATTCCGAACGGCATCGATCAACACTTTATTCACTCTGGATTTTTCCAATGCGGGATGTGCAAAGATGATCAGTGTCTTAGGCATACCCATGCCGACGAAACTTGGAAATAGTGCAGAGTCAATTGGTTTTGTACTGGTGTGACTAAAGAAGTCTTTACTGACCGACTTTGAAGCCGCCGCGGACTTCGCCGGCACCCGTGGCGCCGAAGTTCGCCTCGAAACGAGGATCGAGGGGGCGGTTATTAGGCATACTAAGCCATATGCGAAACAGACAACGTTTCTCAGCGGGATCCCCATGGTCCTCAAAGGCGGATCGGCGGTGCAGCGTTACCCAATTATTCAATAACAATACGTCGCCCGGCTCCTGCCGAAAGTGATACGCCAGCTCGCGTTCCTCGGCTACGGCTTCTAAAAAGTCCATCGCCTCGATCTGCTGATCTGTCAGGTTGGGAAGCTCTGGATCCGCATGGGCGCGGTTTATGAGAACGCGCAGGAAGCTACAGGCAAAGTGTCCGTCCTGAAAAGAGAAAATAGGCTGTTCAATATACGGAAGTTCGTTACCAAGATCGACGGTATGGCGCTTGTAGGCGAATGGGTCCATCAAGATTTTTAGTAAGTCGGGGCGACGACGAGCAATCTCGTTATACAATTGCATTGAGCTGATCAGCTCATTCTCTCCACCATTTTTGGCAGACTTCCAACAAAGAAAGGCGATCACGTCGCAACGATCAGTGTGGAATGAGAGTTTCTTATTGGTATTAGGCCCTCGGGTACGGGGATCATTTTTTCCAAAGCCGGCATCGCTGACGTCAAACACCGTATCTCCTTTTTCGTTTTGCGAGAGTAGGGTTCCGAGTTTGGAGCACCAATCTTGAAAAGCTGCACGTGCTGAATCTTTATTATGAGCGCCTACAGGAAACCCTCGGAGGAGGACAGCGCCGGAACCATTCTCTAAACGATGTTGAATGCTGCTGATATCAAGTTGCTCAAAGTCTTGGGTCCAGTCGGCTTTCGCTGGGAGTTCTTTTCCGCTCCACACAGCTGGATGCTCAATAAAGGTCGCCATGGTTAGTTGTTGGTTCTAGTCGCCTTGTTGATGAGAGCTTGGCTTCGTTGATTGTAGAGTGGGGGATCGACGTCCGCCTCCCAACGATCAAGTGCTGATTTCATTTCAGCGGCTCGTGTCGCTTCCTTATTTACCAGATTAGTCGACTCGGCTTTGTCAGTTCTTAGGTTAAACAAAAACCGTTCTTCCGAATCGGCTTCAAGATACTTCCAATCACCCATTCGCACCGCTCGCTGAGCGATAACTTTATTTCGGTGAGGATCGAGGGCCCGCCTAAAAAACAAGGGTCGTTGCTCCATATCCAAACCTCCGGTCAAGATAGGTATCAAGTTTACGCCATCAAGCGGTCGGTTATTTGGCGTTTCAGCTTCGGCGAGATTTAAGAGCGTCGCTGACCAATCAATGGTCTGTATCGGATGATTAGATGCGGTGGCTGCTCTTATGTGCGTAGGCCAGCGTGCGATGGCTGGGACGCGGATACCTCCCTCCCATAGACTTCCTTTCAAGCCCCTAAAAGGAGTATTGCGGGCAAGTTTTTCTCCACCGTTGTCGCTGGTGAATACGATCAAGGTGTTTTTTGAAAGTCCTGCCGCTTCAACTGCTTCAACGATTTGTCCCACTGCTTCGTCAAGGCTTTCTACCATGGAGGCATAGTGGTCCTTGCGGGTCCCTTGATTCCAGCTGAAAGGCTCATTTTGGTCATCGGGTCCTTGAAATGGAAAGTGAGGCGCGTTGAAGGATGCGAATAGGAAAAACGGGTGGTCCTTCATCTCGTTGATGAATTGAACCGCGTAATCCGCGGTCATATCAGTCAAATAGCCTTTCCCTTTGATTGGCTCCTCGTTCAGGAAGAGATCGTGGGTTCCGGTTTTATCGTAATACTCGAAGTAGTTAACGTTTCCGCCGAGACAGCCGAAGAAGCGATCAAAGCCATGTTGATTGGGTCTCCAACCGTGTTCGTAGCCCAGGTGCCATTTGCCGGCCAATGCGGTTTGGTAGCCAGCGTTTTTTAGCAGCGTTGCGAGCGAGGTTTCGGTGGGTGGAAGCCCTTCCCCGGGAGCCTGATACCAGACTGCCCATTCTAGGCCCACCCGTTGGAAATAGCGGCCGGTCATAAATGCAGCTCGAGTAGGGGAGCAAATCGAGCTGTTCGCATAGTTAGAGGTGAATCGCATACCCCCGTTCGCAAGTTTATCTAAATGAGGCGTCTTTATATAGGTTGCACCAAAACAACCGAGATCGCCGTATCCCAGATCATCGGCTAGGATAAAGACCAGATTTGGTTTTTCAGCTGTCGCACCCTGATAGAGGAACAGTGTCAAAGCAAATACGATCAGTACCCGTTTCATTTCGTTTTGCAGCCTTGGCGATCACGAATGAGTCCGGCTTCTTCCTTTAGGTTATAGAGAGACAGTCGAGTAGCAGCGAGGAGACTCGTACTGCCGTAAACGAGCCCGCCCACGCCGACCGTGCCCAAAACAATACCGCTGATGGCCGATACTTGATTCCAAACAGAATGATAAAATAATGCCAAGCTTGCACCGAGTAATGTAACCAGCGTTGCCCCTGCGAAAGCTCCGAGAGCAATATAAATTGAGTGGAGTGCACGAAGTAGTAATATCGCTTGCTTCTCGACCCGGTTTGCTTGGCCGATCAAACGGGCTGCTTCTTCTTCCGTTTGACCGTCTGCCTCCGAAAGTGCAAACAGCTCCTGCATGCGGTCCCGCGTCCTTAGCATCCGGGTAATGGTGCTCATGGCGAGGACGCTCGATGCGTTGGTAAGCAGGGCGGGGGCAACGATAAAGGTTAGAGCTCCGAATGGACTCTCGGTTATAACAGTTGGATCCATAGTGTGATTAAGCGT
>CALGUT010000287.1 GCA_937920335.1 uncultured Opitutales bacterium | reverse complement strand
GCGGGTTTTCCATCCCGGGCGTTCTGAGCCTCTGCACGAATCAGTTGATTCATGTCTTTGTGGAGATTGAAGGGCGCTACTTTTAGTATTTGGAAGTTTGGAGAGCGCGCAAAGCCAGTTAGCGTGTTAAACAGGGCTGCAACCTCTTTTGTCATTTCCCCGTGAGAGGTCATGAGACTCAGGTCAGTGTAAAGCTTAGAGGTTTTGGGATTATAGTTCCCGGTGCCCAAATGGCAATATTGCTTCAATCCCTCAGGTTCCCTGCGTACGACGAGGCAGCATTTGCAATGTGTTTTTAGATGAGTGATACCATAGACTACGTGGACATCAGCCTCTTCCAGTTCACGTGCCCATTGAATATTGTTAGCCTCGTCGAATCGGGCTTTGAGCTCAACGATGGCAGTAACCTGTTTCCCATTTAACGATGCTTCTTTGAGGGCCTTAATGATCGGACTGTCTCCGCTTGTTCGGTAGAG
Organism: uncultured Opitutales bacterium; assembly: GCA_937920335.1. GTDB lineage: Bacteria > Verrucomicrobiota > Verrucomicrobiia > Opitutales > UBA2995 > UBA2995. Next base: position 3,006 of record CALGUT010000287.1, on the reverse strand, counting down.
TGTTTGCTTGATCGCAAAGACTTGGGGGTCACGTGCTGCTTGTTCGATAAACTCTACGACTGGCGTAAACGAGTCGTAGGGGTGATGAAGAAGAATATCCTCTTTAGAAAGAATTTTAAAGATGGAGTCCGGTTTGTTGAGCGGAGGTCTTATATAGGGGACAAAATTCTTAAACTTGAGGTCAGGCCTTGGGACTATATCTTCGAAGTCCCTGAGCCTCATGAGATTAAGAGGACCGTTTATCCGATAGACGTGTTCGTCTTTTAGATTAATTTCTTTCAGTAGCTCATCTAACAGCTCATCATCAATGTCGGATTCTACCTCCAGCCTTACAGGATCGTTCTTCCGTAGATTCCAAAGTTCCTCTTCGATCTTTGTAACCAGGTTTTCGACCTCCTCTTCGTCAAAATAGAGATCGCTATTTCTCGAAATCCGAAACGCATGTGCGGCTTTGACTTTGTAGCCGGGGAATAGCGTATGGGCGAAAATTTTAACGACATCACTGAGGAATATATATTTCAGCGGTTGGGTTCCCCCAGACTTAATACGCACCACACGGTTCAGAATCCTTGGAACGGGGATAATCGCCATGTGGATGGTGTCCGGATTGCTCCATTTGCCCTGAACCCAAACAATGAGATTGAGTGTCTTGTTTCCAATCTGCGGAAACGGGTGGGTGGGATCTATTGCAAGCGGTGTGAGTACTGGGTAAATTTCCCGGTCAAAGTAGCTCCTGATCCATTCTAATTCGCTTTTAGAGAGTGTTTCAGGCGTCTTTATTTCAATTCTCTCCCGATTCATTGCCGGAACGAGAAGGTTGTGCCAACAATTGTATTGATCGTTTACGAGAGCCCTTGCCCGAACCTGAATTCGGTTGAGTTGGTCTCTCGGGCTCAGGCCATCTACGCTGAGCTCGCCTACGTGCGAGTCGGCTTGTTGCATTAGCCCAGCCACTCGAATTTCGAAAAACTCGTCCAGATTACTGCTTACGAACGATAGAAATTTGACTCGCTCGAGTATGGGGTACAATTCGTTCTCAGCTTGCTCAAGAACGCGTTGATTAAAGGCTAACCAACTTAATTCTCGGTTAAAGTAAGGGACTTTCTTAGGCTCAGACTTTGGCTGACTACTCATTCTATGGGTTATGATATCTTAGGACTGCAGATTTGAACGAGGTACAGCAACGCGCCAGCTTTACACCGCACCAGGCCGCAATCCCAGTTTGCAAAGTCTGTTATGGCCTACCACTCACTCCGTTAGCCAGAGTTTTTTGACGGTGAGCTACAAAATGTCCCTGAAATCAGAAAACGAGCCGACTATTTCTCAGCAAGCTTCTCCAAGAGTCCGTAAACTCTTCCGAGCATTTTCTTGGGATCTTCAAGAATGCCTGCTTCAACCAAGGTATTGTCGAATACTTGTTCTGCAATAGACTTTGCTAAATCAGGGTTTCCATCTCGGAGCGTTGCAAGATTCTTGATCAGTCCGTGCCTCGGATTGATATGAAGCACCACTTTGGCATCCATTTCTGGGGCATCCGGATTCATCTGTTTCATCATCCTGCGCATGGATGCTGTCATAAACTTATCACTATTAGACGACATCGCTGGGCTGCCAACGAGACGTTCACTGGCTTTTACTGACTCCACACGTTCGCCGAGCGTTTCCTTTAACCAACTGCAGAGCTTTTCCGCTTCATCCGTTTCCAAGGCTTCGCCAGCATCTTCTGGAGTAATATTCTCCATTTCGATTTCGTCCTGATCCGCGGAGACGAGGGTCTTTTCTTCGAACTCCCGAACGTGGTTCATTACAAACTCGTCGATAGGAAGGTAGAGGAATAGGACTTCGATGTTGCGGGCTTTGAAAGCCTCCAAGTAAGGACCGTTTTCAATAGATTCCCGACTGGTGCCTTGAAGGTAATAGATTTCTTTTTGATCTTCCTTCATCCGTGAGACGTAGTCAGCAAAGCTCGTAAGCTTGCCTTTTTCTGTCAGAGAGGACTCAAAACGAAGCAATTTGGTCAGTTGATCCTTATGGGTGAAATCACTGGTAACACCTTCCTTAATAAAGAGTCCGAAGGTCTCCCAGAACTTCTCAAAGTTTTCAGGACGCTTCTTTGCTTCCTCTTCGAGTAGTTTCAGAAAGCGTTTCGTGAGAACTGAGTTTAGCTTTTGCACCAATGCGCTATCCTGCATGGTTTCTCTGGAGATATTCAGCGGGAGGTCGGCGCTGTCTACGACCCCCTTTAAGAATCTCAACCATTCCGGGAAGAGTCCCTTGGGCTCGGCGTCGATGAGTACTTTGCGGCAGTATAGGGCTACTTCTGGCTCGGCACGAGTAAAACCCATCGCTTCGACATTGGTCGAAGGTGTAAACAGAAGGGCGTTGATAGCGAGAGGGGCATCCGCATTGAAGTGCAAGCGAAGCATGGGTTCATCAAATGCTTTGCAGGCAAATTTGTAGAATTCGGTGTAATCGTCGTCGCTGATTTCCGACTTGTTCTTCAGCCAGATCGCTTCCTGTGTATTTACACGCTCGCCATTGACGTTAACCGGAAACTGAACGAAAGAGGAGTATTCTTTGATGATACGTTTTATTTCGTCCGCTGTAGCGAAGTTCTTGTTCTCATCGTCAAGCGCTATTACGATCTTGGTTCCTCGACGTTGGTCGTCAACGGGCTCAACCTCGTAAGCACCTGATCCATCGCTCGTCCATACGTGACCCTGGTCGTCGGTTTTCCAGCTGCGTGAGTAGACCTTGACCTCTTTCGCCACCATGAACGCACTATAAAAGCCGACGCCGAATTGCCCGATGAGATTTGAATTTTGATCACCGCCTTCTTTGAGAGCCTTGAGAAACTGTTTGGAGCCTGAATGAGCAATGGTTCCAAGGTTCTGAACCAACTCATCATGAGACATTCCAATACCGAAGTCTTGAATGGTTAGGGTATTCGCTTTGTCGTCGGTAGTTAAGTTGATCTCTAATTCAAGTTCTTCATCGAAGACATCT
>CALGUT010000286.1 GCA_937920335.1 uncultured Opitutales bacterium | reverse complement strand
CGCAACTCTAAAAGCACCGAATCCTCTATTTTTTCCACCATATCCCAGGAAATAGTTTCCCGCTTCCGCACATCACAAATAACTTTCACATTGCGGGCAAAAGCCAGGGGCAAGAGATAATCGGCCTGCGCAACAGCCACGTTTTCACAAAGACCATTCACCGTGTAGCCGCCACTGCCGTCCAAGAGTTCACCCTTCTTTAAATCACGTTTCGCAACCGTTATCAACTCGGCCGTAGGAGTCGGCAATGTAGATCCAGTTGCAACGCCAAATAATACGGCCTGCGCGATTGAGATCGGCGCTTCGACCGCCACCAGGTGATAAGGCCGCTGAACCAGAAAGTTCTTACCGTCACCCCCCTCATGCAGGAAATACAACCCCAAGTCTTCAGCAATATCAGGATGCTCCGTTCTCAGAACAGCAAACACACCCATTCCCAATCCATCAGGGAGCAGCGTCTCTCCATCCTCAGCTACACTATTGGCGAGCTCGACTACCCCATGACGGCTTAATAGACCCCCCTCTGAATTGAGGCTGAACTGCTTAGGAATATCAGAAAGATTAAGCGCGGGCTCATGCATGCCACGCACATCAGGGACCAGGCCTGCAGCATTCGCCAAGGCTACCATCTCGGTTTGAGCCTTAGTTCCATCCCGAAAGGAGTTAAACATATGGAGATTGATATTGCGGCGTTTGATCATCTCATCCGTGAAACCAAAGCGCTCCGCCACCGTATCAGGAGTGCCTTCAAAGTCTCCCGTTTTGTAAACCGTTCCACGCCCGGCTGCCACGACCTCGAACCCAAGCGTTTTACCCCAATTGACGAGGTTCATAGCACAACCTGGCTGATCTCCATCCACCTGCGTGTAGACAACGCCTTGTTTGTCAGCCAATCGCCTCAAGTAAGGTCCGATACAAACATCCGCCTCTACATTTACCATCACCACATGCTTTTTACGGAGCAAAGCCTCTCTCGCAAATATCGCACCCGCTTCAGGAGACCCCGTCGCATCCACCACCACATCAATCGACTCACATTGGCAAACCAGCATAGCGTCCTCCGTGATTGCTGGACGATTTTTGGAAATAGCCACCTCTACTTCGGCTTCAGATCGGGCACGCACAACATCTGACTCCCAGACCTTGTTCGTGATAAAAGCTGCCTTCGCCGCATCCAAATCGACATCCGCGAGAATTCTCACCGCCATACCCTTCATCTGGTATATTTGGCTGACCAATGCGGTGCCAAATTTCCCGGCACCGATGATGCCGACGTTAATAGGATTATAGTCTTCGGCTCGTTTTGCCAGGGCTTGGAGTATCATAACTGGGGTGTTAATCGAAATCATGATCCTGAGCTCAAGAAGGCGCAACCACTAATCCGTCTAAATCCGAACGGACCCATTTTGCGTTTGAGTTGACTAAAGGAAGGCGGAAGATCCCCTACCGATAACAAAAATATACACTGCATGGCCCCAAAGCCAAATAAGCGAAAACGCTCAAAGCTCTTAAGAGCCATAGTGCTACTCCTTCTGTTCGGGGTGTTCATGGTCTCTTTTGCTGTGCTCAGCCTACCGTATTGGCTCGGTTTTGCTCTAAAGGTGGCAACGACTGATGAGAAAGTACACTTCGAGGATTATAAGCGAGAGGGTTACAGAAAGTTTTATCTTGAGGGAATCTTGCTTGAGGTTCCGCAAGCGACCATCCGCATCGACAAGCTCCACGCTTTTTCTCCGGCTATTTGGTTCCTAAAATCCAGGCAACCCGATTCAGAGGATATGTTTCTTCAGATCGATCACCTGGAGGTAACATTACCAGAGTCCCTGCCAAACAGTAGCAAGAATCCTAGGGAGTGTTTTTAAATTCCTCAAAGAAAAAGCTTGTACTCTATGAATGGAT
>CALGUT010000285.1 GCA_937920335.1 uncultured Opitutales bacterium | reverse complement strand
GATGTTTCCGCTTGCCGAAAAGCGATGAGAGGCGCGCGCCATCAATCGGTGTTTTCAATAGGTTGGTGCTCAGGCTCGCTCCCGATTCATCGAAAAGACCCGTGTATCCGTCGGACGTTGTGTAGCGGTAGGCTCGAATGCTCTGTCCCCGCAGGTCTATTGATACATAAACCAATTCTCCCGGATGCTGACCACGTTCCGGGCCATCGTTATAGACGCTGAACCCGATTTCGAAAGTATCTCCGACTTGAAAGTCACGTTGAAAGTCGAGCGCGTAGCTAAGCGTTCCGTAGGAAGCGAGCAGAACCGAGGTCGGGACCTCCGACACCCGTGCTGCCTCGAAGAAGCTCGATTTGATTACCCCGGATTTCGCAACAAGGGTCGAAACATGAGGAACCGTGTCGATCCGTGCAGAAAAAGAGTCGTGCGTTTCGTGCTCGACGGAAATCAGACGGTCCGTTTCCGGGACGAACTCTAGCCTCTCGAAGCACCGTTTCTCTTCGAGGTCGTCTACATCTCGTATGAAGAGCTTGATTTCTTGTCCGGCCCTGAGGTCGCGCGGATCGTAGACCTCTTCCATAGTCACGCTGGCGGCATAAGCTTCTCGTCGCGGAACACCGTTCGCCAGCAACACTTCCATAAGGGTATCCCCGGTGTTCAGCGTTACAACCCGCTCTTGGAGGGCATTGTTCTCAACTTGGTCGGTGGCAATGTCAAAGCTTCGCGAAGAATGCTCAGGTACGAGGGCCGCTACGGCAGGGCGAGCAGAATCGAGAACCTTCATGATCGGAACAATCTGTTTTTCTCGGTTCCCAAAGCCCGTGGCCACAATTACTATTGCCGCGATGATTGCGGTTGCCCCACCTCCGAGCATTAACTTCGCACTCCTCATTTGTTTTCGTTTCCATTTTTTCTGCTGAGGCAAAGAAGTGCTTGCCCCCAGTAAAGAACGATTCTCGTCAATGAATATCTGTTCATAGTTCAGGTTGCCAGCATATGTTTAGACTTGTGAGTAATTGCTCATTCGGAGCCCGGATAAGAGGCGAACGTTTCTGTCGATCCATCTTGACGGATAAGAAGAACATCAAAGGCTTCGCGGTCATCGCTGAAATCCATGCCGGGTGACCCAATCGGCATTCCCGGCACCGATAGCCCAATGGCGTCCGGGCGCTCGATCAAAAGACGACGGATCTCTCGTGCGGGAACGTGGCCTTCAATTGTATAACCCTCGATTTTGGCGGTATGACACGACGCTGTTTTCGGACTTATTCCATTTTCGAGTTTGAACCTCGTCAGGCTTCCCATTGCCATGTTCTTGCTCGTCACGGAGAAGCTGTTTTCCTTCAAGTGGTCGATCCATGCGAGGCAACAGCCGCAACTGCTCGTTTTGGCGACATCAATGGCAACAACTGGTTCGTCTGAGTTTGCATCGGTCATCAACATAGTGACAAACAAGGCGACTAGGAAAAATCGGCAAAGGTGATTGCCTATCAAATTTTGACGTTGCGGTTTAGCGATCACGAAGCACTCTCCTGATCTTCGGTACGGCGATTTCACGATTTTCATGAAAATCAATTGTGTTCCGGAATTGCCCCGTTGCGTCAAACAGGATTACTGATGCCGTGTGATCCATCGCGTAGTTCCCATCATTGAGCGGCCCCTTCTTGTAAGTCACGCGGAAGGCGGATGCTGCCTGGAACAAGCCTTGCGACGAACCGGTCCAACCCCGGATTTGTGGATGAAATGCCGCGACGTAGTCGGCCAACGCAGCCGGCGTGTCTCGTTCAGGGTCGACAGAAACGAAGACGACATTCAGACGCGTTGCATCCGGCCCGAGTGCCTCCAACCAGCTAGCAATATCACTCATTGTAGTCGGACAGACATCTGGGCAAAATGTATACCCGAAGAACACCATGCTGGGGCGGCCGAGTAGTGTTTTCGGCCCTACGGAGGTGCCTTCGTGATCAGTCAAACTGAACGACATACTTGTGATTGAAGGTATGACCGTCTTGATTTTACTCAATGGGCGAACCGCGCCTGGCCCGTCAACCTGCCACCAACCAACGCCGATGGCAGCCGACAGGCCGACAATAATGGTTATCGTGGACAGCACGATTTTCCGACCATATGTGGCGTGAAGAATCATTCGGGCCGAGTCGCGCCAGGCCCGTAAATGGGCGCTGTTACCGTGATCTTGCCACTACGTTCGAACGAAAGCGTAATTTCGACGGTTTTGCCTTTGATAAGAGCCTTTTTGAGCTTCATCATCATGATGTGCAACCCGCCAGGAGCCAGCACCACCTTGCCACCGGCGGGTATTTCAACCGAGCCGGCAGGGCCCATTTTCATAACGCCATTTTTCATTTTCATGGTGTGAACCTCGGCCATTCCCGACAATGGGGTGCTCACTTCAAGCAGGGTGTCATTCTCTGTTCCCTTGTTGCGGATTGAAAGATAGGCGGCTGCAGGGCGTCTTGTCCCGATCGATGCCCGCGCCCACTGGCGCTCGATCACCAGATCATCAAGTCGCGATATTTCCTGAGCAAAACTCGCACCTGATCCGGCAATAGTCGCTATCACCAAGGTGAAAATGGCAAAATACTTCACGATTGTTTTGTCCTCATAATCTGGCCTGTAAATCATCTGCAATCTCGTTGACTGTCGCGTTATAAGAGTAGGGCCTTACGAAGCGGCCTTTCGGATCAATGAGATAGAGGTAAGTCGTGTGTTCCATCGTGTAACCATCTGGGGCTTCCTTCTGAACAGCTTTCGCGTAATACACTTTGAACGACTTCGTTGACGCCTTGATCTGGTCAAGCGTGCCCGTCAAACCGGTAATTCGGGGATCGAAGGCACCCACGAATTCAGCCATTCGCTCTGGCGTGTCCCGTTCGGGGTCGACGGTGATGAAAAGTGGCTGCACCTTCGCGGCTTTTGCGCCGAGCTTCTCCATTACCTCGGCGATCTCGTTCAGTGCTGTCGGGCAGACATCAGGACAGGTTGTGAAACCAAAAAACACCAGCAGCCATTTCCCTCGGTAGTCTGCTGCCGAGACTTGGTCCCCACGGTGGTCAACCAGATCGAACTCACTTTTGATCAATGATTGTCCGACTTGATTAATTGTTGGCGGCTCTGGTTGGGGGCCCAATGTGCGCCAACCCGCGTACCCAGCGAACGCGAGCGTCATAACGAGTACGACCGCCCAACTGGCGTAACGGATCGCTCGTAATCTTTGCACAACGACCCCTTCGGTCGCTGCCACAGGCGCTTTTGCACTCTCATCTGTGCCGGTATTTTTATTTAAATCTTCCAAAAGCGGGCCATTTTTCTCAAGTTGCGCACAATTAGAGTGCTGTTAGAGTGCTGCACAATTTTTGCTTTAATTCTCAGGTCAGGATTTTTCTTCTGATGAACGTTCTGACAACTCAACCTCGCTTTTGACAAGATCATGCAGTTGTTGGGCTCCGAATTCTGGTAGCGGCTTACCGTTCACGAAAAACGTGGGTGTCCCTCGTATTCCGACGGTTTTAACATCGGCGGCGTCCTGGTTCAGAACGGCAACGATACCTGGTAGTTTAGCGTCTCGGCGGGCTCGTTCGACATCAATTCCTGTTTCCTTTATGAGTTCCCATATGCTTACAGGCTCTCGGCCATGCGGTGCCCACTTTGGCTGTGTTTCGAGCAGCCGCTCCAGAACCGCTTCAAATTTTCCTTGGATGCGGGCGGTTTCCAATACCCGAATTGCCTCTTCAGATGGCGGATGAAAGGCTGCGTAACGGAGTACAACACGGACCTTCCCCTGAAACTTGGACAATATCTCTTTAACGATAGGATGGAAGGCCCGGCAAGATTCGCAGGCAGGATCGAAAAATTCTACAATAGTCACTGGCGCATCACTTGAGCCAATCACCGGCGAGTGAGGTCGTATTAACGGTACCTCATTTGAGGCAGGCATCGCCGTTGCCGTTGCCGTTTTTTCAGGTGTGGGAGAATAAAGAAATGCTCCGACTGCAAACATGCCAAGCGCGGCAA
>CALGUT010000284.1 GCA_937920335.1 uncultured Opitutales bacterium | reverse complement strand
GCCTCGAATTGTTCGGATACGGCGTTTACGCATTTTGCTCCGACTCCATGGAGTACTACGGATACATGATACGCGCCTTTGCCAAATTTACCACCAGCGTGGAGATTTGTTAGAACCAGTTCGAGGGCAGGTATGTTGTATTTCGGGTGATTATCTACCGGAATCCCGCGGCCATCGTCGGATATCGAACAGGACCCGTCGAGATGGATCGTCACTGAAATCAGCGAACAGTAACCTGCTAGAGCCTCATCGATGGAGTTATCGACGATTTCAAAAACACAGTGGTGTAGGCCACGCTCATTGGTGTCGCCGATATACATATCGGGACGTTTACGGACACCTTCGAGGCCCTCCAACTTCTGAATTTTAGAGGCGTTGTAGCCTGATTCGTCGGGATTTTGGTTTGAACTATTTGGAGCTTCTTTTTCGTCAGACATTCGCAATTGGAAGAGTGCTATCTAAGGAGATAAAAGCGACTCATTTTTTCAACCAATAAGGCATTTGCGAGCCTTTATTTGTGTTTGCAAACGTATGGGGGGAAGCTTCTTGTTTTTATTGTGAAATTATCCCTTAAAGTTGAGTATGCATGCCGTGTTTTGGCCCAACTGAGTCGAACTTTTGGGAACAATCAGTTTTCGCATATTGATGATTTGGCAGCTTTGGAGGAAATTCCTGCGAACTATTTGGTTCAGATTTTGAATGACTTGAGAAATGGGGGGCTTATCAATAGCAAAAGAGGCAAGCAGGGTGGCTATTCTTTGGCCAAGGCTCCTGATCAGATAAGCCTGTATGATATCGTCACGGTGATTGATGGCGAACTACTGGGAATTAATCTTGGAGCGAACGGATCTTCGGGTAAAAGCGTTCAGAAGGTCTGGTTGGAAGTGGTCGAGGCCATGAAGGTGAAGACGATGAGTTATTCTTTGGAATCCTTCTTGCCTGAAGAAAGCGATCATATGTATTACATTTAGCCTACAAACAGGCTATGGCGAATCCACTGATTGAAAAACTTCTAATACTTCAAGATCGAGACCAGGTAGTTCGGCGCCTAGCTGATCAACTGGAGTCTATTCCACGTGAGGTTGCGGCATTTGAGACTGAGATTGAAGACGAAACAACCGCTTTGGAAAACTCGAAGTCCAAGCTTCAGTCGCTCGAAGTTCAGCGCAGTGATCTGGATCTGCAGGTAAAAGCCGCCCAAGATAAGATTAACAAATACCGCAACCAGCAGCTTGAGGTTAAGAAGAATGAGGAGTATCAGGCTCTCTCTCACGAGATAGAACTGACTGAGAAGCAGATCTTGGTTTGGGAAGAAGAGGAAATAGCCTTGATGTTGGATATAGACGAGGAATCTGAAGTATTCTCCGAGCGTGAATCGGTTTTTGATGCTACGATTGCTGAAATCCGTGAGAAGATAACTGTTTTAGGAGGAAGAAAAACAGAAGTTGAGGCACAGTTAATTGAAGCACGTGCAAGGCTTGAGGAGAGCAAAACGCCTTTGGAAGTTAGATTTATAAAGACTTACGAGCGCCTGGCAGATAGAATAAGGTTTCCCGTAGTCGTGCCTGTGAAGGGTCAAGTTTGTGACGGATGTCATCTGAGAGTCTCGAATGATACGGTCGAAGAATCTCGTAAAGGAGAAGAATTGACGACTTGCGATAATTGCGGAAGGGTTGTTTTCTTAGCGAGTTAGTTTTGGACTTCAGGTATTCGCTTAGTTCTTTGGAATTTGAGAGGAAAGTCCGGACACCGTAGGGTAGGAATCCCTGTGAAAGCGGGGGCGCTTCGGTTCAAATCGAGGTGACGGCAGTGTCACAGAAAATATACCGCCGTTCGTTTTGAGCGGTAAGGGTGAAAAGGTGGAGTAAGAGCCCACCGCGCATTCGAGTAATCGGTGCGGCATGATAAACCCATTCTGGTGCAAGACAAAATAGGGGATCAAGTGGCCCGCTTAATGATCCCGGGTATGTCGCGCTCCGTTCGCGGAGAACAGATTCGTCTGTTAGATAAATGAATACCCGTCCGAAAGGGCGACAAAATCCGGCTTACGAAGTCCAAAGCTAACTCCATTAACCGCTTGACATAGGGCTGAGCCATTTCATGGTGATGCGTTCCACAAATTTAGACTATGGCGAATACAAAATCCGCAATCAAAAATATCCGCAAGACCGCTGGTCAAACCGAACGCAATCGTCGCATCAAGACTCGCTTGAAGACTTTGAATAAGAAGGTCCAAGATGCTGCCCAATCGGGTGACAAAGATTTGATGAAGTCAGCAGCAATCGCATTTGTGTCAGCTTTAGATAAAGCTGCGAAGACGAAAATCATTCACGCGAACGCTGCACGTCGTTTGAAATCGTCATGCGCAAAATATATTTTCGCATAAACGACATCTAATTTCTTACGCCCTGGTAAGTTGATTACCGGGGCTTTTTTATGTCCAATACTCGATCATTTATCGGTTTTCCTGAGGGGATGCTTCGCGGGAAACCCTTGCGATTGCCCGTGATTGAGAGCAGGCCTGATTGGTATGCCCTCAATAAGTTATCGGGATTATTGGGGAAACAACATCCGTGGTTCCAAGGCAGGCCTGATGTATGTTCAGCGATAAGGGCTCAATTGGACGCGGGAAAACCTGAGTTAAAAAGGTTGGGAGTCACAGGGGCTTATTTAGTCTATTCCCCTGAACCCGACATAGCGGGGCCTATGCTTTTTGCTAATAATAGTGAGGCAGGAGAGTTTATCAAAAATGCCCTTGGCTCTGATCGGCTCGGTTTTGACTATTTAATGCTTACCGAGGCTAAAGTGGATGGTTCAACATTACACTGTGATCTCCCCATCGGTAACCATCGTAGCGAAGCCCGATCGGTTGTATCTCATAGATTTGGCAAAAAATCTTCGACGACGTTTAAAAAACTCCATGAATCGGCTTCAATCACTTTGTGGAAGGCGAGCACAAAACTACCCAGAATGGATCAAATCCGAATCCACGCCTACGAGGTAGGTATTCCTGTTTTTGGAGACCGTTTGTATGCGAGTGATGCGAATGAGATTCAAGTGTGGGGCAATAAAACCCTACGAGACGCACTGCGCAGGTTCTCTGGTATTGGTCTGGCGCTGACAAGAATTGATCTTTCCGCTATAGCGGTGGGAATCGCTCAGATTGAGGCACCATTGCCGAAGCCCCTTGAGCTACTGATGAACAAATGCGGCCTTATTTATGAGAATAATTAAAAAATATACTTTACTCAGCTTTTCAAATTAGCCACTTTCCACCACTTATTTTTAATTTCTATGGGTAATCTTAAGAAAAAACGCCGCAAAAAGATCGCTAAGCACAAGCGTCGTAAGCGTTCACGCGCAAACAGACATAAGAAGCGTTCTTGGGGTTAAGAATTAGTTCTTAACGCTCTGAAACATTAATTTGCCTAGAAGCATCTCTTCCCGCTTGGGAGAGATGCTTCTTTTTTCTACAGATCTCTGGAAATTGAGTTAATTTCAGTGCCTTCACTTCTTACTGAAAACTTAAGACTCGTTGGTTCGGTAATCCGATCGGCAAAAATAAGTGTTAATTACCTTTAAAGAGACCGTGGGCCTATCGCCAGATTCTATATGAGTACCCTAACGTGGTCCTCATGCTTTCCTCAAAACGAAAAGGATTTTTCTTCGAAGCCTCCGAGTTCTCATACTACGGGGCGACTGCGACCGGTTTCGAACCTCCATTAACGGTTCAAGAGTTCGTATTACTTCCTAGAACGGAGGAACAACAGTTCCGTTCTATCTTAGACGGCATGAGCAGCGGAAGCGGAAAACGCCGCATGATTCAGGGAAACTGCACTGTGTATCCCGAGTCTCGGTTTATCTGCCGCAGTTCAATTGATACTAAGAAGCTAAAGGATCCGACTTATTTATCGGAAAATCTTAGGACTGAGTTCCAGGTAGATCCAGACCGTCACGCAGTCCATATCTTGCATCCGGATATGGGCACCGAATTAAACTTGGATTCCAATTTCGGGAAGAATATTCTGTATTGTGGAGGCGAGGCGAAGGAATTGTCTTCAATTCAAGATACGCTTGTTGATATGGGAATCTACCCCCGGTCGATTGAGATTGGCTCCATCTCTTGTCTCGGTGGTCTTATCGACTACCTCAGGTGGAAGAATATAACGACTCCGATATTATCTGTAGAAATACAGGGAGAATTTTCGAATGTATTCATCGTCAGTCGGAAAGGCCTCTTACTAGCAAAAAAAGTTGAGCATGGGATTAATTCTATGATTCCGAGATTACAGAAAGAGCTCGGACTTGAAGATGAAGAAGCCGCGAAGAAGTTGCTGTTCTCTCAAACACTTGACTTTGAAGACATAGGTACACGCCTACTGAGGAAGCTAATGCACGAGTTACAAGCGTCTACCGGATTTTTCGAAGTGCAAACGGGTGTATCGGTTGGATTGTGCTTTACTCCGATTATTCCAGAAGGTTTTGGTTGGATAACCGAGGCTCTTTTAGAGTCCCTGGGTGTAAGCCCACTTGATATCGACCTCATAGGTTGGCTGGAGAATCAAGGCATACAGTTAACCGACGAGGTTGCTTCAAAGGTTAACGGCAATCGTGATTTCCGTTTTTTCACTTCAATAGGTACTTACACATCCGGAGATTCGAATGAAGATTCCAACTAAAAAATCCAAACAAAGTCTTGAGGCTCCTTGGCATCAAAACTTCAGGAATAGCGACGCGCTTCCTGATATTAAAGTAATTAGGACAAGATTCTTTGTGAATTTTGTGGCGATCGTAATTCCGCTATTTGTAGCGACACTTTGGATACAGCAAGAGTTGTCGCTGGGCGAAGTTCGAGGAGATATTGCGAGACTTGAAGATGAAAAGGCTTCTTTGGAGGCTTCAAATAGCGAATTGGTTTCACTCAGCAGAGAGTTTATGAAGGAAGCTGCCAAGGTTGAGTCGTTGGATGACTACTATCATAATCTATTTCCCGTGAGTGAGTATCTTGTCACCCTGTCTGATAAAGTTTCAGAAGATATGGTAATCTCGTCGATGGATTTAAAGAAGGCCAACAGAATTGAAGGAAACGACGTTATTGATACCTGGGAATCCAGAATTTCTGGTTATGTAGTCTTGGAGGACAAAACGGCGGTCTCTCATGTAAACGAATTTGTAGAAGTGTTAAGCCAAGAAGAGCTCCTTGCTGAATACTTGGATGACGCTTTTTTGGATAACCTATCCAGAGATCAGGTGACCGATACTCTTAATTTTGTCGTCAGTATTGCTATGTCTGACCCAAGCCTAACCACGGAGTCCGAAGAAGATGAATAAAGAGATAATAGTTGAAAAATTCAAAGAGTTTCGAGTTCTTATCGTCGGAATCCTAGCGTCAATCTTGCTGGTTGGAGTATACTTTGTGAGGACAGGTCCAGCTAGTGAGCTGAAGGATCGCCATGCTGAGATGAACGATGAGGTGCAGCTGCTCCTTTCCAATCAGAAGAATGGCGCAAACCTGCCAGGGAATCTCGATACTCTGAAGGAGTATACCGATCTCATGAGTGATCGTTTCATCTCTCAAAATTTGGCCGATATACACGACGTATTTTACACCTTAGAACGTGAATCCGGTGTGGCTTTGGAAAGCTTTCAAAGACCTGAAATGATATCAGAACCGATTACGCCAAAGGCTAACGAAGTCGAATATCAACCGTTGAGTATGGCTGTAACAATCTCGGGGACATTTAAAAATGTTTTAAAATTCGTACGCTCTCTTGAGACCAGTCCTCTTCTGTATCGGTATAACGGACTTAAGGTTTCTTCAAAGTCTTCTACTGAGGAAGAGCAGTCGATTTCCTTAACTTTAAATCTAGAACTCCTTTCATTGAATGACATATAATAACACAGTTAAATCACTTGCATCTCTTGTATTGGTTTTAGGAATACAGAGTGTAGAGGCCAGGGTTGTAGTCACAATAGATAAGCAGGAAGCAATACTGCAAACGGCTCGTTCTCTCCTCGGCACAAGTTCCGACTCCTCAGGTTTGGAGGCCGCAGGATCCAAAGATCCGTTTAATATGGTGATTGAAGCAGAGCCGGAGGTTGTCGAAGTAGCTGAGGTGGTGGAGGTCATGCGTGAGCTGACCGACAGCGAGATCCTTGCGCTAGCTTCCAAACAATTAAGACCTTCAGGATTTATCGATCAAGGAGGCCAGCAATACCTGATATTAAACGGTAAGAAAGTCCAAGACGGAGTTTCGTTTAATTTCCCCCATCTTAAAAAGCGCTACGCTATCGAAATAACCCAAATTCAAACAAATTCGTTCACTCTCAACCTAAACTCAGAATCGAAGACGATTTCCATGGAGTAATCTTGCTATGACCAATAAACTAATACTTCTATTCACAATTCCTTTGCTGCCCGCCAGTTTGGCTGTCGGACAAAGCCCTATTCAACGGGCTGAGGAAGTTATCATTCAAGCTGAGGATCGAGTTGAGGATTCAGACGAAGTTCTGAATTCTGACTTAGCCCAGACTGAATCATCCGGTGATCAGGTTGTTGACTTGATCGACTTCGGAGACGAAGGCGGTGGAGGCGGATCGCTCCTACAAACTGATGAGACTGTTACTATTGACTTTCCTGATGAAGAGATTCGCTCGGTGCTTCGCAATGTCGCTGATTTGTATGAACTTAATCTAGTGATTCCAGACACGTTAGTCGGAAGAACGAGTGTCAAGCTTCGTGAAGTAACTTGGGAACAGGTTTTCGAAGTTGTCTTGGGCCCGGTCGGATACACTTACGTAAAAGATAACAACATCATCAAAGTGGTAAGTCGCGAAGAGCTCGCACTTGAACCGACTGATACTCGAGTTTTCCTGATCAACTTCGCGAGAGCTGAAGACATTCAAAAGACGATTGAACCGCTCGTAAGCCCAGAAATTGATG
>CALGUT010000283.1 GCA_937920335.1 uncultured Opitutales bacterium | reverse complement strand
GATCAGAAATCCCCTCAGGGCTTAAAAATCGAGCCCTTCATGCTTGTCGCCTCACAAAAACCGGCGACACTCCTCTGATTAGTAAAGATCATGAAAGAGATTAAAATATCCAAGGAGCCAATTGAGCTCAACAAGCTCCTGAAGTTTGAAAATCTGGTCGCAAGCGGTGGCGAAGCCAAGGTGATCATCAAGGAAGGCATGGTTAGCCTAAACGGTGAGGTGGAAACCCAGGTGCGTAAAAAAGTGATGGCGGGTGATACGATCAGTTTCCAGGGCCAGGACTATACCGTTCGGGTCTAGACGCACTCGGCGCGCATCGGCGTACCACTTTTGTCTTAGCTTGATGGTTCAAAAGCCAACAAATATTCACGGATTTTCTCCCGATTTCAGAAAGCCGAAACCCCGTTTAGAGACTGTATGATATCCGAATAAGGTTCTTATTTCCTGCGGTGCTTATCTGCAACAAGCAGGGGAGGATCGTTGTAACCCTCCGGTTCATCAAGGTCAGTTCTGAACGGTATAGCGGGAAGACCCGCCTTATTGACAACATTTACCTCCGGGAACCCAGAAAACGCATACCGGACCGCATTCGGGTTCAGGTATCCTTCCCAGCGTAAAACCACCGTCTCCCCTTCCACTTGAGCTTTAGCGGGTTGCCATTGCCGCTCAGGACCTGCCACCCAAAATTCGCGAGGCGCTTTCCCATCCGATGTGCTGAGTCCGCCTGCATGTTTAAAATAAAGTCTCAAACGATTACCGCCCTCGCGTACCATTTTTTCAAACACCGGACCTGAGGCTTCCACATCCATCCCATGGATCTGACGCTGTGCTAACAAAGCCAGACGTGATCCTATGGGTTCTTTGTCCACAGGATGGATGTCTTTTTTATCTCCCAAATCTATGGTATTGGCGACACCCGTTCCGGGTAATTCTAGAAGTTGCTGTTGAGCTTCGCGAAACCAGGCCCAGCTGTAGGCATCCGGCGCTGACACCGACTCAGTCGGAGAATCCGGAGAAACTCTGCCGTAGCGCGGTAGCATAACGGCCAAAAAATTAAAATCGTCGCGCCCCCACAGCTCCCTCAGATGCTGACACCAGAGCGGCAAGGTTTCGCCGTACTGCCGCATAGTCGCTAGCGAACCTGTATTCGCTTCACCTTGATACCAGACGAGACCACGGACTGCGTAAGGAGCAATAGGATACATCATGGCATTGTAGAGAATATTAGGCCGGGTGCGCATATAGATATCGTCTTCACGAATGCGCGTTTCTCCCTCTTCATCCCGGATAATAAGACGCTTTGTCTCCTCCCGATCATATTTTTCAAAGGCCTTCATCTCTCTGTTGAAATGAGGCAGCCGCTCGGCCAAGGACACGGGTAACCAACCTTCGATAGACGAGCTCCCCCAGGAGGCCTCTATGATCCCAATCGGAACTCCCAACGCCTGCTGCAGTTTCAACGCGAACGCGAAGCCCACCGCACTCTTACATGGCTCGACTACCCAGTTTCCTGAAAACCGTTCCTGAGGAGCAAAACGTACGCTACGTGCCACCTCTAACGAACGGATCGGTAGGTCTTCAGCTTGCGCGATTAAGGTTTCGTAATCATCCAATCGATTGTAGCCCATCTGCATATTTGATTGGCCGGAACAAATCCAAACCTCGCCTACCAACACATCAGAGAATTCAATGACTGAACTTCCACTTTTTGCATGGAATACATAGGGCCCTCCTGCCGGGAGTTCGGGTAAGGTTATTTTCCACCGACCGTCACTACCGACTTTCGTGTTCGCTGATTTTCCAGCCACTGAGACCTTAACTCTTTCTCCAATCTCTCCCCACCCCCATACAAAAACTGGTTTCTCACGCTGCAGAACCATGTGTTCTGAAAACGGTGAGCCTAACTCAAGGGCGAGTGTCTCAATCCGTACACAAACCGCCAATACAAACACAAAAGAAATCCAGCCTGATTTTCGAATCCACATAGTTACTCCTTTTTTGACAAACTTGGTGCAATTTGCAAGCCCGTGAGATACCTGAGAGAGAATGGCTCTTAATAATCAATCGGAGCAAAACACCCCTCTTACCATCCGAAAGGATCCTTAGGTCATTTTAGCTTCCCGAGATGACTGCTTTCCCTGCCAGATTTTGATACTTTACGGCTCGAGTATCAAAATAACGGGCTGTCCAGTCCAGGGTGGCTCAAAACGCAACCATTGCTCCATAACCGGATTCATCTCGGGTGAATACTCTCCGGTAAGCGGGTTGAACCATTTCACACGCATCGTTTTCCCATAGTATTTTTCAATACGGGTGTTGATTCGTTTATTCGCTGCAGGCAGATACATTAGGTAACGATCATCCTCGCTCTCCAATACGAATCCACTCGACGATTTCCGTGTCTTTGCCGGTTTGAACGCGGCGTAGTCGACGTCATTAAATAACTTGGCCATGTGCTTGTAGAGGTCGTAACGAGGCTGCTCTGATTTCCTGAGTTCAGATTTGTCCCAAATCACAATATCCCAAGATGCATCCTGCCAATAGTAGGTGGAATAGGTCCCACCAAAGACACACTGGTAATTGCGATCGAGACAGGCAACCGGATCGTCATAATCACCGTCAAATACATGAAAGGGCCCGTCTTCGTAACCGCCGTGTTCGATATTAAAAATCGGCTTGTCTGGAAATTCCCGATACGTTTCCAGCATACGGTTGTAGAGCGAAGCAGACCAGTTTTGGTAAGAAATAAAATCGACTGTCTCCGGATATTTCGCGCAGTAGGAAAACGAGTGCACGGTCACCAGTCGATCATACCCATCCAGTTGTTTCAGTCGTTCGATTCTGCGAACGATATAGCTCATATCATTGTGCCCATAGCCAGTAGCCTCTTTCGAGATGTCCCAAATAATGTTTGGATAAGCTTGGTAACGCGCCACCACATAGTCGAAATAACGATCATCCTCCAACGAGTCTGCCTCTGGCCAATTGACCTGCTTATTCCAGACATAGATCATGATATGAGCAGTTAGATCCAACTCGTTCATGATCTCAATAATGCCGTCAAAGTGGTTGAAGAAATCCAGGCTTAATCGGGAGTAATCAGGATTATTGTTGTCACCGCCATAGGGCCATTGCTTCGGCTGAGCAAAATCATATTTCGCAGGGAGCTTAGGATCGTTTTCCCACCGCGTGTCGTGCGCATACACATTCATCACGACTTGATTAAAGCCATTTGCCTTGATGTCTTTCAACAAGGTCTCAGCTCGATTCAAACCTTCCACCTCCAGGTCCAATGCGAACAGCCAATCCGCTTCGAAGGCCAAGACAAAGCAGGGCTCCCCATTCGCGTAGTAAAAATGCTGAGGATTATCCTCTTGAATGACCACCGGGCCCTTCGCACTCGGATCAGAGCTAATGCTTATCTCCCATGCGTCGTCCGTTGCTTCAGAACTAACTTTCCACTCGCCCGGTTGTGGGAAACTGATGCGAAACGTATACTGGTCTTCACCCGTTAAATAAGCAGGAACTGTAAAGCTCGCATCATTGGGCCCTTCGCAGGTCGCCAACGGATGGCGATCAAACGGATTCTCACCGTTCGGAGAAAGCGATATTTGATACTCAACCACTTCATACTGCGAAGCTGATTTCTGAGCTGTCAGCCTTCCCATGGAAAACAGAAGCACAGCAGTTAAGAGGTAAGCGATTCGGCTGGAAACTCGGTTCATAGCGCCCATTCCGCAGAATCTCGGAACCTGAGTCAAGTGATCATACCAGTGTGATTTGCCGCTTCAAGATGGACGAATACGATTTCATGGCGAACTAAACGATCAGCATCCGACCTCGGCTCCTGTCGGCTTTCGTTAGCGCAACCGATTGATATCCCGCTACTTAGTGGTGTTTTCAAGAAACAACAACGGTGGGCCCTTTTTGACCAGCTCCAAAAACAGTTCTTCATGCTTACCCATCATACCCACCGGTGAGTAGGCGGCGCCGAGAACGATGTCCTTGTCCCCATCTCCATCCAAATCTCCAGAATCCATCGTAAGCCAACGGCCGTTGTAGGTAGCAGGATGGGTCTTCGGTGAAAACTCCAACGTCGCCGTTTGTTCGAGTAGTACAAAGTTTTCTGGCTTATCGGGGTAGAAGTCCGGATGAAAGGCGATCGCGGCGATATCGAGATCTCCGTCCAAGTCGAAGTCCTCGATCTCGGCCTTATAGGCGCCATACATGGGATAAAAATAGGCCTCCTCGAACGACAACCCTCCCTCGTTCACGTATATCCGGATTCCCTGATCTCGCTTGAGCGTGTTGTAGGGATCCGAATCACCATTATCACCATTAAGGACGATCAGATCCATACGACCGTCCTCATTAAAATCCCTTAGCTCGAGACTCGTGTATCCAAACGATGGATGCGATTCTACAATAATATTCCGGGCAAAACTCCCATTTCCATCATTTACAAAGATGCTAAGATTCTCCCGTGCCGCACTCATAAGAACCGCGATATCCTGATACCCATCTCCATTAAAATCATATACTTCGCTGGCGACGATTCCTGGCTCTGCCGTTAAAATCTCTGGTTCAGGCTGATAACCCACCCCCGCGCCTTGCTTTCGGAACAACGAGAGATTTCCGGTGTAATCGCCGAAGTTGCTTATGAGCAACTCCTCCACCCCATCGTTATCGAAATCAGCAAAGTCGAAGTCAGACGGTCGGTGCAATTCTTTGAGCAATACTTTCAGGCCAAAGAAAACACCTCCAAGTGTCTTGGCGTACTGAACCTCCCCAAACCCTGTCCCGATATGCGACGCAAACAGGTCACCGATATTGAGTAGGTGGACCTCGTTCTTCCCAAACTTGGCATCGATCAAAAATACGCCGGGCGCATCGTGCCCATCATGAAAATCCAAATCCTCATCCAGGATCGTAAGTCGTTCTGCCCGACTATCGTGAACCATGAGTAAACGATTGGCTTCATCGATCGAAACCATCGACGTGATGGCAGACTCGGACCGGTACTGCGGCGCCTTTACGACAAACCAGTCTTCGTCTTCCACGATCTCTGGTTTTCCGATCTGCGGAATCGCTTCTTCCGGGGCATTGGAGACGAAATGATCCCGAATGGTTTTCCACTGCTCTGTCGACAACACCGCTTGATCGGGTAATAGATTTGCATCTCGAACAAAGCCCTCACGGGCTTTGATGATGTCCATTGTTCGCTCGCTACTCCCGTCCAGGTAGCTGTAATCAACAACGCCGTAAAAGAATCCCATGTAAGTGAGAAGAAATTCCCAGCTTTCCTGGGGCAACAGATCGGGCTCGGTATATTCGTGACAGCTTACACAGTATTGCCGAGCAAGCGCTTCACCATCTAACTGAGCCGACAGTTGGCTTACACCCAACAACGATGAAAAGCCTACCCATCCCCACATACGTAGACGAGAAAAGTGCTTCCGAAACCTAACAGTTAAATTGAATACCCACATACGAAACTCAGAAACCTAATTTAGACATAGCACGTCTCGGCCAGGAATGTTTCTATCAAATGTGACCAGCTTGATACCATGATGTTTCGCGATCGTCAGGAAATGGGCATCTGTCACCTGCTTCGGACCGGATATCCACTTTCCCAAGTCACTAATTTCAGCTTGGTCCGCAACAGTTGTTAAACCATAGAAATCCTTGAATTCCATGATAGCCGAGACGATTCGGCTTGGTTTTCGCTCACCAGAAATAGTCATGAGTACTCGTAAACAGCCCGTCATAGCAATTGGAGGAACTCCAAATCCTTCGTCCTGGTGTTCTTTCATCCAGGTACGCATACGCCCGTGGTGTTCATGATCTACATACACCCCCGCGATTACTGCGTTCACATCGAAAAGATATTTCATTCAGTCTCTTCAAGGATTTTCGCAACCTGTTCAGAAGTCAGGATCTGTTTTCGTTTAAACGATACCACAGGCCCCCCATCAATGATGCTCTTACCAACAAAGCCTTTCTTCGAAGTATCACTCCGCAGCGGCTCGATCATGATACCACTCCCCGTATCATAAATATTAACGGGACTCCCCGGAGTTATCCCGTATTTCTGACGCAGCTTACTCGGCAAGACCAGCTGCCCTTTGACTGAGATCGACTTAATCATAAATAAGTCTTACTTTTACTTCTTACTTTTGTCAAGAATACCAAGCACCCAGTTATCCCTCAGTGCGTAATTACAAATATGGCGAGAATCTCGCTCCCGTACGGATGCGCAGCTAATCAGATCATTACCTGGATCGGAAGTGGGCAGGGCAACTGCGTCCTCGCAGCGCCGCGTGTTTACAAAGTGTTCGGCGGCAGTTCCGAGGAGTTAGTCGACGACAAGACCGGAGGCGAAGCAGACCGGAACACGGGGACGCTCTAGCCCTACCGGTTGGTTCGACTGGAACCTAATGATCGCCTTTGAGAATGATACGATTCCTCACATAAATAATTGCTCCCAGTTATCCTGCAAAGTTCCTCTTAAACGGTTGATACAGGTTCAACCGATCTGGACCTACCTCAGAGTCGATCATCAACCGGCATCAACACCTGCTAAAGGCATGGGCCCACCAGCCATTGACTAGTCTAGGCTATCCTGAGGGATGGGATCGTTATCACCAATAACATGCCCTTCCCAGACCGGAGTCTTTTGGTAGTAAGTCAAAACCCGATGCATACTGCCCTGAACAGGACCCACGTTCTTCTTGGGTATCCATTTCTTGAGTGATGCAACGACGTCTGGGTTTTCGGAGACAAGGTTGTTCCACTCATTGGGATCGTTCTCCATATCGTAGAGCTCCTCTGCGCCATCCACGTATTGAATATAACGCCACTTCTCAGAAACGACCGAAAAATTACCTTGGTTATGGGAAGTGATTGCCGGACGCTCGCGAGGGGCCATGGCGTCTTTCAACTGCGGCACAA
>CALGUT010000282.1 GCA_937920335.1 uncultured Opitutales bacterium | reverse complement strand
TTTCTGTCCTTGTTTTCTCAGAAACGGCACTTTGATACTTTTGTTAGCAATCCAAATTTAGAACACTTTATGAGTAACGAACCCATTCGCAAAAAAGTCATTGGAGTCGGGAATCCAATCGTGGATTTCCTCGCAAACGTAAGTGAGGAATTCGTTTCCTCGGTCGCCGGCGAAAAGGGAGGTATGGTCTTGGTGGATACGCTCGCGATGAATGAATTGCTTAACCAACTTCCTGTTAAGCCAGTACTGGCTCCGGGAGGATCAGCGGGAAACACGATTCTAGGACTCGCCGAGCTCGGTCACCCTGCGGCTATGCTGGGGAAAGTCGGAAACTGCGAGACCGGTGTTTTTTACCGCGAAGGGCTGAAAGCACGCGGCGGAGATATAAGCCGCTTCAAAATCGGTGCGGTTCCCAACGGTCGGTGTCTGTCTCTGGTCACTCCCGACTCGGAACGCACGATGCGAACAGACCTAGGTGCAGCCATGACTCTGTCGCCTTCAGAGGTTTCAGCTGACGATTTCCAAGGCTACGACCATGCCCATATCGAAGGCTACATACTGTTCAATCGCGAACTAATGTACCAGGTTCTTGATTCAGCAAAGGCAGCGGGTTGCACTATCAGCTTGGACTTAGCTTCGTTTGAAGTTGTCAAAGCAACACAGGATATCATGGCCGATATCATTGAGACTTACGTAGACCTTTTATTCGCCAATGAAGAAGAAGCCTCTACCTTCACTGACTTAGGGAAGGATTACCACGGTATGGCCAAACGTCTGGCCGAACTTGCAGAGGTTGCCGTCGTCAAATTAGGTAAAGACGGCTCTCTAATCGCTCAGGGTGACTCTATCATTTCCGTCAACCCGAATACCGTAGAAAAAACCCTAGATACCACCGGAGCGGGAGATCTTTGGGCCGCAGGCTTCCTCTATGGTTGGGCAAACGGGAAGGATTTGAGAACGTGCGGAAACTACGGGTCCTTACTAGGAGCTGAGACCGTCCAGATCATGGGAGCAGAAATTCCAGAATCCCGTTGGGTCGCTATTCGCGAAGCGCTCACGACCTGAAGCAATCAGTCAGGACCACCGCAGCTACGAGTCCTTCGCGCCGCCCGATCCTATCCAAGCTAAAGAAATAAGCCCCGCAAACGGCACCAACCAAAATATGGCGACCGTAATATTGGGAAACCTCAAAGACAGTTTTTGGCCGCCGGGGACAACCTTGAACCAGTCTACGGACAAGTACAGCGATTGATCGAGCAATTCACCTTCCATGGCCGCCCCTTCACCCTCAGCAATACAAAGTACTCCAGGAGAAATCTCCGAATTGCCGGGCATTCCCCGAATCGTCAGCACAGCGGGCGCAGCGGCGAATCCACTAAACGAAAATCGTTTCCTCAAGGTGCTGCGAGGTGCGAGGTTCTCAGCGATGTGACTCTGAGAGTGTTCTCCTTGCTCTAATGTAATCTCGGCCGAACCGACACTGTTGGCCTGCTTGCTTCCAAAGAATACCGCCAGAAGAAATTCCTGTTGAGCGAGTCCCGAAGGAACCTCCAAAACCTGGGTAAATTCAACCCCATCCAACAAAGGCGGGCTAATAATATCTTCAGCCCACTTGTGGTTCTTGTAAGGCTGAACCGAATCTTCTCTTACGATTAATACCACCAGTACAGCCACCGTGCCGAGACCGACAAGGATCCCAAACGGTAATGAGAAAAGCAGTCGTCGAATATTACCCATAAAGCTCAAAAAACGGGATGGCCTCATGCAACCAGATATACATTTCGGTACAGCCATACAGGATCCCACATCCTAGGATAAACTGCCCAGACCAAGGAAATCTCTTCAATCCGTAACTAAAGCAACCAACCATGAGGAATCCAGATACGGGCAGGTAATAGCGCCCGAAAGTTCCTTGCAGGGCGCCTGAGGAAACCGTGAAAGAATAGATCCTCAGAATATGGACCGTAAGGAAGAAGCAAAATACCAATAACGCTCCAATCTCTATCTCACGCAATCGATCAACTTTTCCCTGTTTTCTATCGAAAAGATAATCTGAAATACTCCACGTCAGCGCCGGAACCCCGACGACAATCATAATCCAATAGAGCGTATACTCTTCATCCAACCAATTCAGCACAAACAAGAGTATTATCGCTAAGAACGTTCTGTCCGCACCGTATAAAAATCGCCTCCAACTTTCCGTTCCACTTCTCACGGCATAGAACAAGTTAAGCGTTAGTATCAGAATTATGGGAACTGTATACGCTTGTTGATAAACTGAATAAATCTGGAGCCAACGAACCTGTAAGTTGCCGTCTCCCATCCATCCAAGTAGGCCCCAGTAGGTCTGTGCGATAATGGAAAAAACAGGAAAGGACCGGCCAAACTGCAGCAGTGACATATCCAGAGGCCGCTCAGACTGGAAGCCTGTCATGTCAACCGGCAGCATCGCTCCATAGGTAAACAGGTTCCTGACTATCCAAAGTCCGATCGGAAAGAGCGATAGCACACACAGTGAGGCAGAGGACTTCCAGAATCCTGGGCCTCGCTTCCAAATCACAAACAAACTCATCGCCAAAACCGGCGGAAAAACGACTAGAAAGGTGTATTTAACAAGCCCTCCAAGACCGAGAGCGATCCCAAGTTTCAGAATATCCGAATCACTCGGGCTCTTACAAATTCGTATCCAATAATAGAGCACCAAGCTTCCCAAAAGAAAAACCAATGCATCATGATTCACGGCCCCCGCGAGATATGTATGATTCGGTATACTGCTTATCATTATTCCGAAACCGAGCGAAACCGTTTGAGGCAGCCCCACTTCATTGAACACTTTCATCAGAAACAGAATACCCGCACCGAATAAGACAGCGGTAACAATGCGTATCGCATAAAATGGTCCCCAAAAAGAGGAACTCACGAGGGACCCAACTCCATAAACCGGGACCATTAATAGGTGATAAAGAGGCGGGTGCTGAGCAATCCAATTGCTACCAGGCTCTCCAGGCGCATTCGCTACAAAAGAATCCCAAACCGCTTTATCCAAAAGCGTCTCATGGAGTACCGGAAGCCCTTTCCCGCTGGCAAGATCCTTGATGTAGGAAAAATGTCCCACTTCATCAGGAACATCCCAAGGTCGAACGACGAAAAGTCCCGAAACGACAGCTTTCAGGACAAAAAAGCCCAGCACACCCCACGGAGCTAATTGGTAAAATCGGGCGGATAATCGGATCGTCATCAGGCTGGAGCTCACTCCGACCGCAAAATCCCCAAATCTCATTTCCATGTCAATGATGGGATAACAAAAAGCCCCGACCGGGCAGGTCAGGGCTAGTTGGGTTATAGGTTAAAAGAAAAATATTATCCTTCGATGATGTAAAGCAATCCACCAGTTCGCGAACGAACGATTCCGGTGCTCAAGTTTCCGTCATCGATAATGTCATCAATTTTCTGAATGGTCTCTGCTCCAACGGTCGCCCCTCTAAGGGAAACACCTGCAGTAATTCCGAACACACCCTTATCCCAGTCATAATTTCCTCCAGCAGGAGTAGTGGACGTGAACAAACTGGCGTTGAGATACTCCTCCATACCTGCCGGGACGACTCCAGAGCCCACGTCATCTGGGTAGGACCCATTTTCGAGAGTGTACGTCTGGAAAGCATCAGCAAAGATGCGAAGATCGTTTCCGATTCTCGTCGCGACGGCACGTTCCCTTGTATGCTTGAACGCTACACCCGCCATGGCGGCAAGGATACCGATGATCACAACTACAATCATGATCTCAACAAGTGTAAACCCGCGTTTACCCGTTTGAGACCGTCTATGATAGCTCGTATTCATATTATTATCAGGTTACTATTATTTATAATGTAATCCCAACAAGACTCTCGAATACGGAGAGCAGCAATTGCGTGAAATCCTTTTACAAAGATTTTAAGGAACTCATCATCTCCGGTTGAGACCGATCGTTATTCAATAATGTAAATAACGGTTCCTGAACTACTCTGAATGATTCCGGTTCCGAGGTTTCCATCATCCATGATCTCATCAAGCTTTTCCACAGGATCTGTTCCAGTGGTAAAACCAGTTATTGCAACCGCCGCGACAGGTGTTCCCGAGAACCCATTGAATACCCAATCATATTGTCCGCCTATGGGCGCTTGTGCCGACCAACTCTCAGACTTGATATAATCTTCCATGCCTGAGGGTATTGCTCCCGGACTTGCATCTGCTGGATAGGTTCCGTTGTCCAAGGTGTAGGTTTCGAATAGACCTGAAAATGCGCGAAAATCGTTTGCGACACGCGAAGCCTGCGAATGGACCTTTACTTTCAAGAAAGCAGGATAGGCCATAGTAGCGAGGATTCCAATGATCACAACCACGATCATGATCTCAACAAGTGTAAAGCCTTTGGAATTTTGTTTGGACAACTGCACGACTAAATGAATTAAGTGGAGCCGATTCATCGATCGGGACACCTTTTGGGTCAATGACACCCAAAATGGCCATTTTCATTTACAGCGATTTAACAAAACCCCTTAGAACTCTCTTGAAACCATGATCATTGATACCGTTAAAAACGCTTCCAACTACCCTATGGGACAAGCATGGACCAAGGCTTTCGAGTTTATCGCAACCCTGAATAGAGATACGCCTGATGGAGAATATCCGCTGGCAGGAGAAACTATGTTCGCGAGGGTCATGAGCTACGATACCAAGCCTCCCGAAAAGGCGGTTTTCGAGGCTCATCGAAAGTATGCAGATATACAATCAACCTTGATCGGCGCTGAGGGAATCGCCGTGGTAGACATAAGTAGAGTCGAGGAGAGCAAACCCTATAACGAAGGCGGAGATGTCGCTTTTTTCAATACACCCGACACAATACCCACTCTGGTAGACATGTATCCGGGCTCTTTTGCCTTTTTACTTCCCCAAGACGTTCATATGCCTCAACTCCAGGTTGGATCATCCCAAACAATTAAGAAGGTCGTGGTCAAAATAGCGCTTTCTGAGCTAGGATTGTAAACAGCCTATTCGGCACCAGCGAGGGCACTCTCTGAAGATCCCGTCTTCAAGTTTGACCCGCTAGAAATCAGTTGCCTCAACATACACGTCGCGGAAAACTGCCCACCTTCTATGAGTTCTCAAGCACTGAAAATCTGCGACGTTGTGCAGTTTTATAGCACCCTAAGTGGTGGCGTGAGACGCTATATACATGAAAAGATTAGCTACCTGATCGCCCATACCCCGCATTCCCATGTGCTTGTAATTCCATCACACCGAGATGCAGTCACTCAGGAAGGTCGAACGAGCATCTATGAGATCAAAAGTCCGAAGCTCATCGGTTCAAATAGCTATCGCATGCTCATTGGGAAAAAGAAAATCCTGGCTGCCATCTCCAAGGAAAAGCCCGATTTGATAGAAGTCGGAGACCCCTACCGTGCCGCGTGGATCGGACTCGATGCCGCCCAAAGGAACGAAATACCCATCGTCGCTTTCTATCACTCCGACTATCCCAGGGCACTTGATAGAACTCTGAGAAAATACGTCGGCGCTCCTATTGAGGGATTCGTTTCTCCATGGATCAAGAAATACCTGATCCGCCTGTACAATCGCATGTCAGCAACCGTAATTTCGAGTAAACGCTGTGAAGATGCATTGACAGAGATCGGAATTCAAAATCTCAACCGAATAGCCCTCGGGACGAACCTCGCCATATTCTATCCTCGAAACAGCCGCGGTCGAATCTTCAAAGAGTTAGGACTCGAGCCCAACACCCGACTCTTGCTATTTGTTGGTCGCCTCGCTCGCGAGAAGAATATCCGAAGTCTCTTTGATATGATGACTGAACTTGAGTCCAGCTGCGAAGATCACCACCTCCTATTGATCGGTGACGGCGAATGGCGCGATGAAATCAGACGAAAGTCTCGAGAGAATAGACACATTTCCTGGGTACATTTCTGCGAGTCTCCAGAAAGGTTGGCTGACTTCTATTCAGCAGCCGATTTGTTTGTACACGCGGGTGATTGTGAAACATTCGGACTCGTCTCGCTAGAAGCTCAGGCCTGCGGAACCCGCGTACTGGGCATAAAAGGCGGCGGACTCGATGAAGGCCTACAATACGAAGACCCACAAATCATGGCGGAGAATACGAGTGGCAAAGCACTGGCGAATTCCGTTGAGGCAATCTGGCAACTCAACGAAACAAATGTGGATCGAAAGCGGAGAAGAGAAACTATGGAACAGTATTTCTCATGGGACGTAACGTTCTCGAAGCTCGTAGAATTGTACACGGCTCTTGCTCAAAACCATCAAACAGAATCCGAAAAAACTCCGCTCTCTCCGTATGAGTCTAAAGATCAGGCCATACTCTCCTAGTGATCGAAAGGCCGTTCGTGACATCTGTTGCGACACAGGTTTTATGGGAAATCCCATTGATCCGATCTTTGTGGACCGGGACGCATTCGCAGATTTTTTCACTCGCTACTATACAGATATCGAGCCTGAGAATGCACTCGTTGCCGAAGATGACGGTCGAGTCGTCGGTTATCTATTGGGATGTATGAAATATGACTCCGTCAATCGGCGAACTTTTTGGCTAATTATCTCTAGAACCGTGCCCAAGATTATTGGACGAATCATAACACTTCACTACAATAAAGATTCCTACAAATTTCTCAGCTGGTTCCTGTTTAAAGCGGCTGGCCAAACTCCCAAGAGCGTCCCAGAGGCGGCTCATTTTCACATCAACATGTATCAGGAGTATCGTACCGGGTTTGCCGGACGCAGGCTTATCTTCCCTTTTGTGAATAGCGTCGCTAAGCAAGGAATAAAAGGCGTTTATGGACAAATGCAGGTCTATGAAGACCGGAGATCCGAGAAAGTTTTTGAACGCTACGGCTTTAAATTTATTGATCGAAAGCAGATCACGAAATTTAAGGACTACTACGATGAGCCCGTCTGGGTCGCCACGATCTACAATGAGTTTAAGCAGGACCAAGAACCACCTATGCCCCTAGTAAAATGATCGCAGGCCAAAGACAGCTCATTATTTCGTTTCATGATCTGCATCCTGGATCCTGGGAGACGTGTCGACGATTTATAGAACGAAGTTCCAAACTCGGAGCTCGCAATATGACCCTGCTCGTTATCCCTCAATATCATCGACAACCACCCTTCACTGAGGACTCCGCTTTTACTGAATGGCTTAAACAGCTGCCTCAAGATACCTTCGACTTATGTCTTCACGGATATTACCATCAGGCTAAACCAGTGCGCGGGAATTGGTACCAACGACTGATGGGGAATGTCTACACCACAGGCGAAGGTGAGTTCTTTCAATTGTCTACAGAAGAAGCGAATGAAAAACTGAAAAAGGGCCTGGCGTTATTCAATGAGCACGGACTGCCCATTTACGGCTTCACAGCCCCCGCATGGTTGATAAGTGACGGTGCAAAATCCGCGATCAAGAACTTTGAGTTCCAGTATAATACTCTGTGGAAAGGCGTGGAACTTCCGACCATCAATACATTTTTAAAAGCTCCAACTCTGGTTTACAGCTCAAGAAACGCTTGGCGAAGATTCGTATCCAAAATCTGGGTATCCCTATTTCACCGAATCAATAAACATACTCACATCTTAAGACTTTCGGTTCACCCTATCGACTTTGAACACCCCGACATTGAAGCTCATCTATATAAAGTGCTCGAAAAAGCACTACGGACACGATCGACCTCTACTTATCGCGATCTTATCCCAGACGAGATTAAACACCCCGTCACTCCCTCCATCACCTAACTAAGATGGTAACAAACGATACTTCCGCTCAACCGCAATTTCGTCGCTAC
>CALGUT010000281.1 GCA_937920335.1 uncultured Opitutales bacterium | reverse complement strand
AGTGATGCCAGGACTTTCGCCTGCTTCGTTTCAGTGACTACATTTCTTGACTCATAAGGATCTGACTGGAGGTCAAATAGCTCCTCGGAAGGTTCAAACTCGTCTCCATAAGGCCAATAGATGTATTTATGAGTCTCCGTTATGATAGCCATGGTTGTAGTCCCCTGAGTTCCCCAGACATTAAACACGGGAACCGATTCCCTTACGGAATCTGATTCTCCATTTACAATCGGCATCAGACTAACACCATCCATCTCTTTTGGCACCTTTAAGCCTGCGGCGTCCAGTATCGTTGCGGCGACATCCACATTTCCTGAAACCGAGTTCACTCGTCTTTGCTTCCCGGATACCCGAGGATCATAAATAATCATGGGCACACGCGCACCTTCTTCATAGGGAAGCACTTTGCTACCCATACCGTGTGAACCATTGAAAAAACCATTATCCGAGGTAAAAATAATCAGAGTATTCTCTGCAATCCCTTGCCGCTCGAGTTCTTCGCGAATCATTCCCACAGCGTAGTCAACGCCATGAATTTGTTGATGGTAAGCTCGCAACACCTTTTGATAACTTTCGTCGGTATCGTATCCCCAGGATTTGAACCGTGGATATTGCCTACCCATGCGACTCTGTTCCGCCAGATGAGCTCCGGCCTCTCGTCCGTAATTCGGAAGTTTCCTGAATACCGTGTCCTTGTAGACATCATCGAAAAATGGATCCGGTTGAGCCGGTCTATGAGGCGCTTTAAAGAAAATGGTTAAGCAAAACGGATCATCGGCTTTGACCGACTCTTTAATAAATTCCTGACCAGCCGCTCCATAGGCTCTCGAACTATGAGGATACCTATCGGCAAATCGGGCTAAGTACTTATTCTTCTCCGTATCATAACTCGTCTGACCGACACCTCCTACCCAAAAATCAAAATCATCCAGCGGAAGGTTGTCGTATGAGCTTTCGCGACCGCCCTTTCTTGGATCATCAACAACCGCGAAACCAAACTTACCACCAAAGCCGGTTCGGTACCCCGCATCTCGCAATAGAACAGGAAAGCTCTTATTCCAAGTAGCCTCAGACATGGGCCCATGCATGAAGTTGGTGCCAGATTTATATTCATAAAGCCCCGTCATCACATTTGCACGACTCGCCATACAAATCGCAGTCGTATTGTAGTGACGATCGAATACAACACCTTGATTCCCAAGTGAGTCGATATGGGGCGTTTTCACATTGGGATTTCCGTAGATACCCAGAGTATCATAAGCCTGATCGTCCGTGAACAAGAAGATGATGTTGGGCCGGGATTCTGCGTGAATAACGATCGAGGATAAAAGCAACAATAAGCCGCTTAACATAGTATATTTTAGCTGTAGCATAGTACTAAAAAAGCCATCATCGGGTTCCAAGCATACCTTCTGATCAACCGATTGAACGAAGACTCGGAAACAACAGGGTTAACAATAGCCAACTGCCTGCGATTACCAATGCCATCGCTGACACAAAAACCATGACATCTCCAAACTTCCTCGTACGGAAAATATTGGCACCCTTGAAGAAACGGTATTTGATTGCCGCATAACCGAGAATCGGAAGTAGCATCGTTTGCATCATACCGGAAAAGATTATCCAGCCCTTGGGGCGCGGGAAAATGCAATAAAGCACAAACGCCAATAGCGGCAAAAATACGCAGAAGAAACGATGAAGGGAGTAACGATTTTTCGCACCCCCCTGAGATCCGCGAACACGATATACAGCATCGGACCACACATACGCGCTACTGGCGTTGTTCACGAAAAAGGTTGAGTAAAGTACGACTACTGCACCGATCAAAAACACACCTACTGCCCAGGAACCGAAAACCGGCTCATACATCGCCGAAAGTGTACGGATCATATCCAATCCCTCGGGCCTCAAACCCGCACGACCCAATACTGACGCCCCTAACAAATAGAATGCCACCGTCGAGATCGTATAGATAACCATCGATCCCCACGCATCCCACTTCATAACTCGAATCCAACCATGCGCCCGACTGTTCCAAGCGTCTGAGTCTTCACGAGGCCCAACGTGCTTGGCGTATCCTTTCTCCAAACACCAATAAGGATAAAATATCAATTCACCTGCCGCCATTCCAATAATTCCAAACGCAGCCAAGGCCGTTGCCAATGGGTAGAGCCCTTCCACCTCAGGAGGTAATCGAAATTTTAGACCCTGCCCGATATCTGCCCAAGATACCGCCCAACTGGCGTTCTGCTGTAGCATAACTAGATTCGCTACCGACATGATCGTAAATCCTACCACCAGTACAACGACCACCTTTTCAATAAAACCATATTTCCCCAGATACAAGATGAAGGCTGTCGCCAAAGATATTACCAACGCCCAGATATAAATATCAGGACCACTGTCTTGCGGCAACTCAGTGACAACTGCAGGAACATTAATATCGATTCCCATTCCCTCAACTTCAGCGAGCTGCGCACGCACAGCGGCGTCGGATGCTTCATTGTAAGCACGTCCCTCCTCGGTGATGGGCATAGCCAGCGTAAATGCCTGACCGACTCCCCCGATAATGCCACCCATTTGCCCTGCAATGCCGAGGAACATAAACATACTCAGCCAGGCAATCCAGTGCATGCCCTTTGGTTTCCAACCCGGCAACTCACCCAAGCCGGCCAAGGTTGTCTTACCGGTCAATACCGTAAATTTCCCAATCTCTAACTGGACAAATACCTTAATGAAACAACCGATGAGAATCACCCATAATAACCAAAAGCCAGCCTCAGCGCCTGCAACCGTTGTGGCAATCAACTCACCCGAACCAACGACCGATCCAGCAATAATCAATCCGGGTCCGAGTTCTTTTACGATGCCCCCGAAGGTTTTAGGGGCTTCTCTTACCGATGCATCGGCCACTCTGTCGTCTTGGAGTTCGCTCATATAATAGTGGGGTAAAGAAGTGAGTAGTTTGATTTGGAGTAAAAAGAGATAAGGCGTCGTAACACCCTGCCTGAAACTTAATCTCACACGATGGGAGCTTAACCATTCAATGGCCAGCCTTCTCTATGGCTCTTTTTAAGGAAGTTTATTCGGTTAATTGGGGTATTAGTTAGCCGTAGGATGGGTGAAGCAGGTTGGATATGAATACAAAGCCTTCTAAGACTCTTTACTTTGCAGAAGTAGAATCATTCATTCTAAGTGACACCAAAGCAGCAGTTATCAGCGGTTTTGGAAAGGAAGATTAGCGATTCACTAGTTCGAAACAAGCTGCGGAAAATAAGGCTTCAGATCCAAACTGTCTTCCATTTCGCGCTGAAGCCGCATCAGCGTGCTAAACATATCCTTGATACGCGGCCACTGACCGGCATCACCAACGAGATCGTTCATCTCCATCGGATCTTCTATTAGGTTAAACAATCGGACCCGGTGCGCCTGAGGATAAACGATCAATTTGTAGTCCCCCACTCTCACCATGCGCTGCAGCTTCATCTCGAACGCACCATATACGGTATTACCCAAATGACTCTCCCGCTTGGCATCTTCGATCAGCGGCATCAGGCTACTGAATTCGACATACTCGGGTTTCTCGACTCCACCCAGGTCTAATGCCGTTGCCATGACATCTTGCACATGAATAAACGCCTCTCTTTCCTCACCCGCCGGGATATCGGGACCCACTACGATAAAAGGAACTTTAAGACTGTGCTCATACATGTTCTGCTTACCGAGCAAACCGTGATTGCCGCAAGAGAGCCCATGGTCTGCCGAGAAAAAGATATAGGTATTATCCATTTCTCCGGTTTCCTTGAGCTTTGCCAGAATGCGTCCGATCTGTTCATCCATGTGGGAAATGATCGCGAAATACTCCTGACGATTGACGCGCACTGAGTATTCGGTTCTTGGATGCGGTGCCAAATTTTCATCCCGCTGCATCGCCCAAGTGCCGTCTTTCCGCTTAGTGCCATAGGCGCCGATCTCGTGTTTGTAGGGATAGGAACGCATATAGTTGACCGGAACTTCGATCTCTTCTTGCGGATACATATCTACAAACCGCTTGGGTGCCTGACGAGGATCGTGCGGCGCATTAAACGCCAGAAACATGAAAAACGGTTTTTCGCTACCTGCTGCTTTATCGAGAAATACCTCCGCATCATCAGCAACGACCTCACTCCAGTGTTTTCCACCTTCCCAAAACCCACCAAAACTCTGGTCAAACGGTGACCACTTATCCGTCTCACCTTCCACAGGCCGCTGGTACCCTTCCGGAGTGGCTTTCGGCATTCCGGGACGCTCATGAACGGCATTCTGATAAATCTCAGCAGACGGAATCTTCACGTGCCATTTACCCGTCATGTAAGTCTCATAACCATTCGCCTCCATCAGCTGCGGCCAAGTCTTTCCTTCGGCAGCCAAGGCGGTCAATTTATCGCGGTTATCAATCTGATGCGCCCGCCAAATAAAGCGACCGCTTTGCATCATGGTCCTGGAGGCTACGCAAATAGCGCCATTCCAGCCACCCATATTATAGGCGTTGTAAAAGCTAACTCCCGACTCAGCTAGTGTATCCAGGTGGGGCGTGTGGATCTCCTGATTACCGTGGGCTCGCACGGTTTCATAACTTTGATCATCCGCGAAGATGAACAGAATGTTGGGCTTGTCTTTGGCTTGGAGCGCCAAACCGTGAGGAACCATCGATAGTGTTATTAATAGACAAAAATTTTTTAGCATAAATGAAGCTGGTTTTGTGGGGTATTCACTAATTTAGGGAAATCTATGATTTATGAATGACACTATCAATAGAAAGTCGTGACCAGCCGATGGATACAAGTATCTAATCAGCAATTCTGCCCCCATTACTAGGGAAACCACTAGCAAAAACTATCGCTTACTTCTCAAGACATTTACCATTTTCTGGGCTATCATAATCATTGCAGATTCAATCTAAATGCATACCTCTACCTCGTTTGCGTGCCAGGTAGAACTTTAACTCCACTTCTGAAATCATTATGAAACATATATTCTTCACCGCCCTCATACTCGCTTCGAATGCCGTATTCGTGACCGCCGCCGTCCTAACAGTGGATAACAATCCAGGATCGGTCGCGATGTATACAAGTTTAGCTGCAGCTGTTAATGATTCAAATCCGGACGGGAGCGATACAATCCTCGTGGCAGGTTCCCCGAATTACTACGGAAATATTAATGTTTACAAGGAGATTCATATCGTCGCCATGGGGTACCTACTAGCAGACAATGCTATACCGGGTCTAAGTTCCGACCAGACACGAATAGATATCACTTTAAAAAAATACTTCCCTAGGTGATGCTTCGAATTCCTCAGTCACGTGAATCACGGGATCAATTAATTCAGACGCCGGAACAACGGGAATAAAAATCGACAAGTGCTATGGGCCAAGTTGGAATTGGCGCTTCCAAGGACCGACAACTGTCACCAGGTGCTTTAATCCGAATCAAATAAGATTGGATGCCAGCACCAGTTCCGTTTCCAATTCGATTGTCGGAGATATTACGGTTACGGTGCCCAATACCACTGTAACCAATTGCGTCGTGAATACCAGAATCAGTACGGTTCCTTCTTCTAGGGAGTGTTTTTAAATTCCTCAAAAAAAAAGCTTGTACTCTATGAATGGATAC
>CALGUT010000280.1 GCA_937920335.1 uncultured Opitutales bacterium | reverse complement strand
AACATAGATTGCTCCGGGCATCGTTACTTACCCGGATCTAACCTGCAAACTACTACATTAGAACCTAAAACTTAAAAGTATTAGAGAGATAAACGGTCCGTGGATTGGGAATACGAATGACAGCCACTGTTCCATCGGGATTGGTTCTGACCGGAATATTTCCACTTTCTCCTACAAGGTTTCGGACATTCAGTTGAACGCGCCAATCGACCTTGCCGTCCAGAATGGGCCGTTGGTAGGTAATCCATGCGTCTCCGCTGAACAAACCATCATCATAAAATGGACGACTGACATCCGGGATTACAGCTCCCGTTTCCGAATCTATTATTTGGACAAATCCGGTTGCAGCTTCATCTTCCCAGCGGACAGCTCCTCCAATTCCAAATCCTTTCAGAGCACCTTCCTGAAATTGATAGGAAGTGACTCCGGTAAAGCGCCATTCTCTCTGTTCATCGGATGGCTGTCCATCCTTGGCTCTTTGCGCTGCAATGGGCCCCAAAATTGTAGGCAGACTGACTCCGAAGAGTTCATCATCCCGCTCTATATTGGGATCTTCCCGTAAATCTCCCAATCTTGCATCGATACTGTCTTGAACATATGCCTGAGTGACCGCAAACATCAAAGGAGCTGTGTTGGAAAACGTCGTTTCCTGCTGACTTATATTGGCTAGTATACGCCAGGAGGCGGTTGGATTGGCCACAAATTCAAGCTCAAACCCTTCGGCGAGCAGATCCCGTGTGGCCTGGAGGTTGGGAATGTTGTCCCATTGATACTCATCCCAGACCCCGTCACCATTGAGATCCACTTGTCGCGGGTTGACAGTGTTTATCAACGCTTGAGGGAGCGCGTTATACGTTAGGTCGTAAAATTGATCGTAGCTTTGAATGGGGTGGCTGGCCGCATCGCCCTCATAAAGCTCCAATTGCCTCATAAAATCGATTCCATTCACAATTTCAGCATCCCTAAATTGGTTGATCCGACCGAATGCATTGCCAGCGACATTCGTACCAACACCCGCATTGACATTCGACACTTTGGTTTCGAACCAATTAAACTTGACGGAGTACTTGTTGTCGTCGGTGGAGATCGTGAATCCGTATTCTTCCGTGCTGCCAGCAGGCTCAAAGATCGGTCTACCTAGAATGTTGCTTCTTACACCGACTGGATTGAAATTCTCAGATTGAGCCCAATGGGCCCGCAGATCGAAGGGAAGATCCACCAACAATTCCTCCGGAAAACGGGCAACCACACTCCAGGTTTGGGTATCGTTGGGTTGTCCCTCCACTTTCGGTCTGGCATTGGGGGAAAGCGCGGTGAACGCCTGATTATAAGTTTCGTCAGCAAACTGCCGGGGTACAGAAGCTTCTGCTGCAGTGTTTATGGCATAGTTCTCGGTATCGTCTTCACGATAACCATAAAGAGCCACGATGTGCTCATCCAGAAAGTAACCCTGCCAGGCTAAGGCTTTGGCTTCTATATTGGTCTGGCTGATTCCACCACCATCTGGTCCTCCAAATGGGGGAACATCAGATCGTACTATGTCCACGGTGCCGGTGCGGATCGTCCGATCGCCGGCCACACCGCTGTTAAGACCTCCCGCGCTTTGGTTATCTACATAGGAAAAGCTGAATGAGTCCCCTGCCTGTGGCCTTGCAAAATCAATGGGGTGCAGGCGCACGTCGTCCATGGACTGAAGGCCGATCAGGCTATCTTCACTCGTGTAGGCCGTTATGTTGAGTGAACGACGGCCACCCACGCCGCTACCGCCGCCAAGTCGGTGGGATTGCGCAGAGTCCATGTTGAATTCATTACTGTGCGTCAACAATGCCGTCGCTTTGTGATAGGTATCCCGGCTGTAATCATTGTAGAGGCCCGTTAACCGGTGGCGGCCGAGCCATCCCATGATTCCCTCGTTTTCAGAGAGGTCGAATTCAGCGAATGCGGTGATGCGGAATGTCTCACGATCGGACCAGTCGGTCCTTTGGGTCGGTCTCCGAACCCAACTCATAGCCCGGCCCAAATTCGGATTGCGTTGGCCGTTGGGCAGCCACACGGTATTGTGCACGGTAATATCGGATGCCCTTGCCAAGCTGGTGCTTTGACCGCCGACAAATAGAAAATCCTGGAAGGTCTTGTAGCT
The DNA here is from genome assembly GCA_937920335.1 of uncultured Opitutales bacterium. GTDB lineage: Bacteria > Verrucomicrobiota > Verrucomicrobiia > Opitutales > UBA2995 > UBA2995. The sequence goes on along the minus strand of CALGUT010000280.1, from coordinate 6,346 downwards.
CTGTTCGTCGTAGGCGAATTCAAATCCGACATTACCATCAAAAAATGTTTGTTCCAGCGCGATGTTGAAGGCATCAAAATCCCGTTCAACGTGATCAAGTCCGTTGCTGTAAACCTGGTTGTAAAAATCAAACACCTCGCGGTTTTGTAACGTGGATGGGACGAAACCGAACGCGTAATTAGAATCTCCATAAGCGCTGGCAGTTCTGTGATCCTGAATAGTTCCGACTGCCGCATCAGGGGCCAGGCCCGCGCCCAGGGGTGTATTAATTAGGCCAGTACTAGCAGCGGTATCTCTACCGGCGTTCCAGTTAAAGATCCCATTATAACCTCCGAGATTCATTCCGGGGATGCCGACATCAGGACTCGTGGCTCCCCTTTCCGCGTACCAGATTCCCGTATGACGAAACGTCAGCGGGCGGGTCTTGGTATTTATCCGTGTATGGCCATTGTTTAAAGGTTCATCGTGCAGCGCCTGAAACTCCCAGGTTCCTCCTCCATCGCTGGGTGCCCGCACTCGGGCCTCCGGCGTTACGCCCGTGTATTGCGCAATGTTGGGCAAAATGGGTTCGAACCAGGTGTCATAGGAAACGGTTGGCGGAACAATCTCCACCGGAGAGCCCGTCTGCTTACCGTCTTCGAAATTGACCCGCACGCGCGTGAGTGCGCTGTCACTTTCAAACACGACCCAATCCAGAGCCGCGTAAAATCGCGTCTGATCTTCGTAAGCCGGCTTCTGCTTATATTCCTGGCTTTCTTCGAGCATGGCGACACGGATGGCAAGGCGATCCTCTATGAGGGACTTGTTATATTCGAAGTTTGTACGCCAGCTTCCATAATTATCCATACGGATACCGATCTCTCCAAAATCATCATTTTGAATGGCCTGTTTGGTGCCGTTATTGATAACACCACCCGGGCTTCCAATACCAAAGAGCAATGAATTGGGACCTCTACTAACGGTGACGCGTTCCGTGTTGTAGCTATCAAAAGGGATGTCCGTCAGAAAGTAACCACGGGTTAAATCCGCCTTTAACAAACCCCGAACTCTCTGATTATTCTGAGGATTGGTTCTTGCATCCGTTTGAACGAAACGACCGTCTCCTGTATCTGTCGCACCTGAGAAATTCCCCTGGATGCCGCCAACTTCTGTGTTCGCTGTGTAAGACAAAAGCGATAGGGCATCCGTAGCACCCACGTCGTCCATGAATTCCTCGGTGACCACGGATATGGCCGAACCCAGGTCCTTCAGGTCGGTTTTGATCCGGGTTCCCGCCAGAGTACTGGTGGCCAGGTAACCTTGGGTTTCAGACTCGTCGACACTGAACGGACTCAATGTGAACATATCTTCCTCTTCTTCCTGGGCAGATAAATGAGCGACGGAGAAGATAAGACCTAGCATCAGAACACCCATGAGTGTTCTCGGTATATTAAGCAGTAACTGTTTCATTTGTGTAAGTCGATTAAGAAGGCTTATGACCACCGTAGAATGACCGAGATAAAGTCATTTGGTAATTCATTCGGGGTAGGTTCTAAGATTAAAATCTCTCTTATGATCAGAAACCTCAAGGGGGTTACTGCTAAACGCGTTTACCAGCAATTGTTTTGTTCATCCTAAATTCTCCCAACATACCTCAAGAGGTTCTATCAGCATTCAGTTTGATACGCCCCGTTTGTTCCCATCGTAAGACTTGGTTCTTACTTCCAGAAAACCTCCAACCAGCCCTCCGATCTCCATGAAACGACCCAATATCCTTTGGTACTGCACCGATCAGCAACGCTTTGATACCATCGGCGCGCTGGGAAACCCGCATGTCGCTACGCCGACGCTGGATAGCCTCGTTCATTCCGGCGTGAGTTTTACCAACTCGTATTGCCAAAGCCCGATTTGCACCCCGAGCCGAGCCAGTATTATGACCGGGCTCTACCCAAGTCGCGCACGCAATACGCGCAATGGAAACGACACGTTTCCTGAGGATACTCCCCTCATATCTAAGCTGATCTCCGATTCGGGCTATACCTGTGGTCTGATTGGAAAATTTCATTTAGTGAGTGGTGGCAAGCGACCTGAACCACGCCTCGACGATGGGTTTGGATACTGGCAGCACTCTCATGCTCCCCGGGACGACTGGCCTGAAGGAACCCACGCTTACGCAGATTGGGTGAGAAGTCAGGGTCAAGACCTGGATACCCTACGTAATTCTAAAGAAAACGTCCCAACAGAATTTCATCAGACCAAGTGGGCCTCCGATTGCGCGATCGATTTTATATCCCGAGACCATGACCAACCCTGGATGCTGAATATTAATGTCTACGATCCTCATCCACCCTTCGTCCCACCTGCAGCGTATGCAGAGCGATTTGATCCCGAAGAAATGCCAGGACCTCATTTTAGGGAAAGTGATCTAAAACATCAGAAGACGCTTGCGGCAGTCGATTTCCAAGGCACAGCACAAACTCCAGAAGCAAACAACGCCAAGTCTGCCCAAGCAAAATACTACGCCATGATAGCGCTCATCGATGAACAGCTTGCTCGAATTCTCGAGGTATTGGACAACACAGATCAGAGGGAGAACACGATCATCATATTTACTTCAGATCATGGAGAGACACTCGGTGATCACGGCCTCATGTTCAAAGGATGCCGATTTTACGAAGGGCTCGTAAAGGTGCCTTTGATTTTCTCTGCTCCGCAGCACATACGCTCCAACCTGCAATGCGATGGTCTGGTAGAACTTCTCGATTTATCGGCAACACTACTCGAATTTGCTGGCATCGAACTACCTGAGTATCATCAAGGAAAGAGCCTTTTATCCATCCTACGAGGTGAAACTTCCGGAAAGCACATTCGGGATTCCGTTCGCTGCGAATACTTCGACGCTCTGGATGCACAATTCACTGGAGGCACAGGCAGCTATGGAACGATGTATCGTGATAGCCGATACAAGTTGGTCGTCTATCACAGCCAAGGCCTTGGTGAACTCTACGACCTCGAAGAAGACCCATGGGAACACAATGACCTTTGGCATGACCCCGACCATCTGGAGATAAAAAACCGTCTGATCTTGGAGAGCTTTAACAATCACGTAAATCTGACGACTAACGTAGGCTCAAAGCGCATTGCCCCTATGTGATCTAGATTTCGATCCGAAACCGTTTGCTTTGAAGATGAAGGATTGCATCCAAGGCCAGTCCACGCTTTAGTTTGAACATCTCTAAGCACTTACCCCAAACCCCCGCTTGGTATTATGGAAGAACCCTACATTCATAAGCCGGACAAACAACCGACTTTTGCTGACATCGCCAAGGAGGCAAGTGTATGCAAAGCCACGGTATCACTGGCATTGCGAAACAACCCTAGAATACCCAAAGAAACCAGAGATCGCATAAAGAATATAGCCCTTAAAATGGGCTATCGATTGAATCCTTTGGTGGCGGCCAATATGGCCCAAATTCGGCGATCTAAGAACGGTAAGACATCGAAACCTACAATCGGGTTACTGAACACCTTTATCGACGAGCAACGCCAGGATAAACGGGTGGAGTGGCATATACAAAGTCGGTTCCTGACCGGGGCTAAAAGGAGGACAGAATCACTTGGCTTCGATTTTGAATTTCTGGAGTTTGACTTGGCCCACTACTCTAGTGAGCGAATTCAGCAGGTCATGATGAGTAGAAGCGTTTCCGGACTGGTACTGGGCCCGCTAAGATTCTCAAACACACAACTCAATCTCGACTGGTCAAAATTCGCCGTATCATCAATCGGATTTTCAGACACTCTGGGTAATATCCCAAGTGTGTTCTATGATAACTTCAGGTGTATGCAGGATGTCCTCGAGTATCTCTCAAAACGAGGATATCGCCGTATCGGATTCATCACCGACTCTGAAAATGAGCTGCGTGGGGGTCACCTCTGGAATGCCGGATTTCTAGAATACCAGAATCGAGTTGTGACTCCAACCGACCGAGTTCCCATTTTGCGAATTCCGAAACCAGAGCTTCTATTCGAGGCAACCGATTTTGAATCCATGCACTTTTGGTATAAGAGAAACAAACCCGATGTGGTAATAACTTTTCGATCCCGAATTTTGGACTACTTCCAACGGCTCGGTTATAAAGTTCCTGACGACTTTGGCTATATGGTTCTCAATTGGTCATCAAAAACTGACGGCTGTTCAGGTTATCGCCAGTGCCATGAAGAAATGGCAGAGGTCGCAGTGAACATCGTTTCCGAACGTCTCTATAATAACGAACGGGGTGAGTTAACAAAACCCAGAACGACTCTTTTGAGAGGCGATTTTGTCGAGGGATTTACTCTGAAACAACCAGACGCCTAGTCTTCTGCTCTGAGTCTTCCATCGAAGTCATCACGATCAACCTCTGCCTCCAAAGGAAACTGGATCGTCTTACCATCACGGCCACTTCTATAGATTGCGGTGAAAAGCTCAACAGCGTTGCGCCCTTCCTGTCCCGTAACACTCGGTTCGCGGTCGTTCTCAACGGCGTCGATAAAGTCAGAGATCTGGAGGTGATGGTAATACTCCATCGGATTGATCTCCTTAAATTGTTGGGTGTCTTCCGCTCGAAATGTTTCGAGAAGTGGTTCCTCTCCCGGGATCGTCCAGAAATCGTTGAGCGGTGGTTCTTCAATCGCAGCCATGCCAGCGATGAACATTTGCCCGCCATCGGTTTGGACACCGACTTTTGCACCCGTGTTGCCCAAGACACTGACCTTACCGAATAGAGCCGGGTTAAAGGAATTACTTACCAGGATATGCCCCATGGCCCCGCTCTTGAATTTGATAGACGCCACGGCTGTATCTTCCACTTCGATACCCGGATGATTCAGGTTTCCCCACATGCCACAGACTTGATCGACCTCACCCATAAACCAAAGCAGGAGGTCAAGCTGGTGAACCGCCTGATTTACTAAAACACCACCCCCCTCTTCACTCCAGGTGCCACGCCACGGATCGCTGTCATAGTAATCCTGATCGCGCCATCCGAGCATCGTGACCATTCCTAATATCGGTTTCCCAATCTTCCCGGCTTCGATCGCTTCCTTTACCCGAACTACGGGTTCGTAGTAACGGCGCTGACAGCACATACCCAATTTCGCATGTCCTTTCTCAGCTGCAGCCAGCATTGCGTCGCAATGTTCCAAGGAGGAGGCCAATGGTTTTTCAATCAGCAGGTGCATTCCAGACTCCAGTGCCGCTACAGCGGAGTCCACGTGAGCCGGATGGGGTGTGCAGACCGTCGAAGCCTGAACACCCGATTCATTCAAGTAGGCATTCAAATCGGTGAACGCTTTCACGCCATACTCGTCTGCAAATGCCTGAGTACGATCGGGCGTTCTTCCGAGAACTGCCGTAAAGTTGCTGTTAGGGTTTTTGACAAGGGCGGCCGCATGAAGGTGCGCGACTTTGCCAGTTCCAATAATACCGGTATTGATCATTATTTGTTAAAAACGTGGAGCAGAGGGATATCTTTATCGTGATCCTAATCGTTATCCCACTCGCTATTGTTACGGATTAAGAATAACTTTGGTTAGACCCGCTTCGCCCTTGTGAAGACGGGCAAACCAGTCGCCCCCTTCTTCGAGTGGACGCACTTGGCTAATCAAGGGCCCAACATCAATTTTGCCGCTCGCAATCAGGTCCAAACAAGCGGGATATTCACCTGCAGATGCGCAACTACCGATGAGGTTAATCTGGCGGGTCACAACTTCCTGAAGCGGCATTTCAACCGTCTTGGCAATATTGCCAACCAAGGTGCAGCTTCCTCCCTTTCTCAAACTAGCAATTGCAGTCTGAGTGGCCGCTGTGATTCCAACCGCTTCCATTGATAAATCGGCCCCTCTGCCGTGAGTCTCTGCCCGTATCGTTTCGACTACATTCAGCTTCGAAGGGTTTAGGCAAAAATCAGCGCCAAATTCTTTGGCAACCTCAAGGCGAGACTCATCAAGATCGACCACAAAGGTCTTTCCGCAGCCAGCCGCCTTTATCGCCTGAAGACAGAGCAAACCAATCATACCGGCACCTACTACTACAACCGAGTCGTTCAGCTCAACGGGAGTGCGGGAAACCGCATGAACCGCTACGGAGACGGCTTCGACCATCGCAGCTTGCTCAAAGGAAATCCCCTCGGGCAATGCATACAAAATATGATCTGGAACGGTAACATACTCTGCGAACGCACCATGCCTGCGATAGTCCCCACAAGACACTCCGAGAACCATTCGGTCGTCGCACAAATTCGTCTCACCACGGTTGCAGTGGTAACAATTGCCACAGTAGATCATTGGGTCGAAAGTCACACGATCTCCTTCACCCCATTTGGAAGCG
>CALGUT010000279.1 GCA_937920335.1 uncultured Opitutales bacterium | reverse complement strand
CCCCGTCCAGACACTTTTAGGTTTTCAATACGTTCTTATTCAATACGTTTTAAGGAGTCTTCTTTTTCTATGCTTGCTACTGTCAGCTCATCTACCCTGCTTGGAATCCAAGCGCAACTAGTCCAGGTTGAAGTAAACACCGGGGAAGAAGGCGAACCCAAGGTATTTATGGTAGGACTTCCTGACACCGCAGTTAAGGAGTCTCAAAACAGAGTGTTTTCGGCCCTGACCAACTCTGGTTTCAAAATGAGCCGAACCCGGACAACGATTAATCTGGCCCCTGGAGATGTCCGAAAAGAGGGTCCCCTTTACGATCTCCCTATCGCCCTGGGATTACTCAGCGCCACGCGGCAAATGGATTCATCGATTATCAATGACTATCTGATTGCAGGGGAATTAAGTCTTTCAGGAAGTACACGCCCAATAAAAGGAGGATTAGCAATTGCCTTGCTGGCACGAGAGCTAGGAAAAAAAGGAGTAATCTTACCCTTCCCCTCGAGTCAAGAAGCCGCTCTGGTCGAAGGTATCGATGTTATCGAAGTCGAGTCCTTGGACCAAACCGTAAGGTTCTTACACGGCGAACTGGAACTGCACCCCCAGAGCACCGCTTCCGTTTTAGACACGCTTGGGAATCAGGAAAATCATATTGGCGACTTTTCTGAAATAAAGGGCCAACATTCTGTCCGCAGAGCCATCGAGGTCGCTGTAGCCGGAGGACACAACATCCTCCTCATTGGTCCACCGGGTTCTGGTAAGTCCATGATGGCTAAAAGAATACCAACCATCATGCCTGAACCATCGCTCGACGAATTCCTTGAAATATTGAGCGTCCATTCAGTTGCCGGTAATACGCTAAAGGGTCCCGTCAATAGATTCCAAAGACCCTACAGATCACCTCACCACACCATAAGCGACGTAGGTTTACTTGGCGGGGGATCCATACCGGGGCCGGGAGAAGTTTCACTGTCCCACAATGGAGTTTTGTTCCTGGACGAACTCCCGGAATTCAAACGATCTGCCCTCGAAGTCCTGCGGCAGCCCCTCGAAGATGGCAATGTAACGATCTCTCGAAGCGCTGGTAAAATTACGTTGCCTTGCCGGTTTATGCTAGTGGCTGCTATGAATCCAACACCTTGTGGTTACACAGGCGACGAATGCACCGATACACCCGCCCAGATACAAAGGTATCGATCAAAGATCAGCGGGCCATTATTAGACAGAATCGACCTCCATATCGAAGCCCCGGCGTTAACGATCGAGGAACTGCGTAATGCCAAGCCGGGTGAATCCTCAGCGGTAATACGCGAGCGAATTGCACAAGCCAGAGCCATCCAGAGAGATCGTTTTCTTGGAGAACCCATTCCTTGTAACTCAAGAATGGAGCAAAAGCATATCAGGTCTTACTGCTCTATGAACCGACAACTGGGAGACATACTTCAGCAAGCCATGGAACAATTAAAGCTCAGCGCCCGGGCCTATGATCGGATTTTAAAAGTATCCCGAACGATTGCCGATTTAGCAGGGAAGGATTCGATTGAGATGCAACACCTACTGGAGGCTATACAATACCGGAGCCTCGACCGGGAGGTGTTATACTAAACGTTCAGGTGCCAGTTTTACCAAAGGGCAAGCCCCACCAACTCGGTCTCATAAAAATTGTGAATAATTGGCTATCAAAGGTGACACGACCATGAGCAATTGACTTCTCGCCTAAAAAACTAAGAAACACGCTACTTATCTTCCTACCTCGCCCCATACTCAAACGGGCAGCTTCCTACAATTCTATGAAAAAAACTCTGGATCTTTTTTTCTGCGTCGATCGCGGATTCAGTATGGGCTTCTTCTCAACACTTGTCCCGCTACTGGAAAATTTCTCATCCGAAGTTACTCCTGTAATCAATATCGTAGACTCTGGTCTGGATGAACACTTTCTAAAAAGTCTCAAATCGTTTCTGAAGGATCATCCCAAAAAACCGATTTTGAAGATTAGGAAATTTCCCACGGAACTGGTCGAACCATTCCGGAAACAAACCTACTACATGAACAGAGACTTATTCAGAGTCTCTACGCTATCCAAAATAGCGCTTCCCTACATATTTCCAGACTGCGAATTCGGCGTGTATCTGGATTGCGATATCTATGTCCAAAAGGACTTTGCTCAGCTCCTGCAGTACCAAAACGGGAAATCTCATTTCTACGCCGTTCAAGATCGCTATATCAAGTCGATCAGTCATCCGGTCGAAAATATAGATTCCGAACTATTCGGGACAGATCCAGATGCGCCCTATTTTAACGGAGGATTTTTTGTAATGAATCTCAAGGGGTTCGATAGAAACGCCTACTGGGATACGATCAATCGTGTTGGTTCAAAGGCAGTACTAAGCTGGGAAGACCAAAGCCTCATGAACATTACTCTTTGCAACAAATGGGAACCCATTTGTGAAAGCTGGAACCGAATGGTATGGCCTGAACACGCGGAATACTCATTCCCCAAGAAAGATATCAATTACCATTTCTTCGGAGGGCAAAAACCGTGGAGCTTTAGCCCCGCTTTATCCATTGGTCTGGTTCCAAAGTTCTACAAAATATTGAAGGAAAACCCGATTGAAGGCTTTGACATTCCAACAATCAATAGGCCACATAGTCTCTGGTGGATAAAAAACTTTTTTGTATCAACATTCACGAAACTTACGAAGCGCGGAAAGCAGAACCCATCCTAGCCGCCAGATTCCAGTGAGATTCCGATTACTTAGAGTATGGGCAGGTATTTTGTTACCCCTTTGCATAGGCCTCCTCGCCGGTTGCAGTGACGGTACTTCAATAGCCGAAAAAAGTATTTCCACCGGCACGCTTCATGTTGGAAACGGACAGGAACTCCAAGGCTTGGATCCACACCTGATAACTGGAATCAGTGAGATCAATGTTCTGAGCTCACTATTTGAAGGACTTGTAGGACAAGATCCTAAAGACCTATCTCCCGTTCCAGCAATTGCGGAATCATGGACGATTTCCGAAGACGGCAAAATGTATACGTTTTCCATTCGAGAGGGAACTACTTGGAGTAATGGAGTACCGATACGATCTGAAGACTTCGCATTTGCCTATCGGCGGATACTAACGCCAAAGATAGCAGCCCCAAACGCCTACCTGCTATATGTAGTCAAAGGCGCCAAGCGCTACCATCTAGGTGAAACCCAATGGGAAGACGTCGGAATCCAAGTAGTGGATGACAAGAAACTCATTATCCATCTACAGAACCCAACGCCTTACTTTTTAAAGATGCTTTCTCATCCGGCGTGGTTTCCTCTAAACGAAACTGAGTTAAGTAGTCACGGAAATCCTTTTGAACGAAACGACGCCTGGACTCGAGCTGGCACACTGGTGTCAAACGGCCCTTTCATCCTGGAGGATTGGAAGGTGAATGAATACGTAAGCGTGGCGAGAAATACGCTCTATTGGGATAATTCGACCAACAAACTGAATCAGATCTACTTTTATCCGACGGAAAGTAAAGATGCTGAGGAACGCTCATTTCGCGGAGGACAACTTCACCTCACCGAGTCGCTTCCGGTATCCAAAGTGGGTTACTACCGAGACAGGAATGACCCAACGCTTC
>CALGUT010000278.1 GCA_937920335.1 uncultured Opitutales bacterium | reverse complement strand
GGCAAAAGGATGGCTTCGAGTGATGAAGTGGGACGCGTGGCTATCGCTCATTGTTTATACTTCCTCCACCGTGGTCTTTTATATCCTTGGAGCGGCGGTACTCCATCGCGCAAACCTTCACCCCCAAGGGATGGAAATGATCCGCACACTTGCCGCGATGTACGAGCCCGTCTTCGGTAAATGGGCCGTTGAACTGTTTCTGGTAGGCGCCATTGCGGTCCTCTACTCCACTTTCTTCGTTGTAAATGCCAGTAAGGGTCGGGTCTTTGCCGATGCGCTCGTCATCTTCGGCTGGAGAAAACATGACCCTGAGGGCGATAAAACATGGATCAAGTGGCTCTGCCTTGGCTTTCCCATCGTAAGTTTTCTGTTCTTTTGGCTCTATCCAAAACCCAAGGAATTAGTCCTACTTGCCGGAACGATGCAGGCTTTTCTGCTGCCAATGCTGGCCTTCGCGGCTATCTACTTTCGCTACAAGTATGCGATCGCAGCACTTAGACCTACTCGAATTTACGACGTATGCTTGTGGATATCTGCGACTGGCATGCTGATTGCCGGAGTGTGGCTGGCTTGGTCAAAACTAGCTTTTGCATTCGCGGGCTAACCGTTTTTGAATCATCTCAACTCGGATGATATAAAACAACCCTGAGCCGTTGGTTGCAATCCGCCCGGCGAAAGGTATTCGATTTACTATGCTTTTCATAGAAGGTGTATCGAAGTCGTACCAAAGCCGTCGTGTATTGAACGACGTGTCGTTCACCATAAGTCCAGGCGAGCGCGTGGCGCTCATGGGCCCTTCTGGCTCGGGTAAGTCTACGTTGTTAAACTGTATTTCAGGGCTCGATTCCCCCGATGAAGGCACTATCACGTTCGACGGCTCTGACCTGACGACACTATCAATCGATGAACGGACGCTGATTCGGCGAAGCCGATTGGGGTCTATCTTTCAGTTTTTCCATCTGCTACCAACCATGACCGCTCGTGAAAATGTAGCCTTGTCACTCCAATTGAACGGTTACTCGGCAACCGATCAGAAAACGTTATCCGAAGAAATGCTTGGAGAAGTCGGGGTCTTGCATCGGGCAGACGCATTTCCTCGTGAAATGAGTGGGGGCGAGATGCAACGGGTGGCAATCGCTAGGGCGCTCGTCATCAAGCCCAAACTTCTCCTCGCCGATGAACCAACAGGCAATCTCGATACGAATAACGGCGAACGCGTTCTAAGTTTAATCGAATCCCTATCGAACGCCCATCAAGTGGCGCTGATACTCGTCACTCATCAGGAAGAAACAACCCGTATCTGTAATCGCACGCTACATATCCATGACGGGAAACTCACGGAATCCGAGGAGCAGACCAGAACCTAGAATAGGTTTTTATGGCCCGTATACATTCAATGCATCTGTTGCTGCCAATCTGGCGAAGAACAAGCCTGAGGCATTGGCGTAGGCACAAGTTACAGTCAGTAACTCTGATCGCAATACTCGCACTGGGTGTCTCTTCATTCCTTTCGATCAGGATGGCGAATCGAGCAGCAATCAAAGGGTTCAGTGGATTTGCAGAAACCGTCACCGGACAGGTAGATTTCACTTTGGAAGCCCCTGCGGATCGTTTTGAACTTTCCTGGCTGCGAGATATTCGATCGGCATTAGGACAGGACCCAGTGGAAATGGCTCCGATTCTGGAGGTCCCCGCACTAGTCGTCTTTCCATCCATTCAAGCAACAACCAACAACAATAAGCTTCAAGCCCCAGGAGAAACACTCCGCATTCTCGGAATCGATATCATCGGTATTCAAAATTTGAATAATCAAAACATCAGCGCCAGCCTGTTGTTTTCCGAAGAGATCGATGAAGAACGAGATATATTTTCTGTTATCAGAAATCCACAATCGATTTTCGTTTCACCCCGTTTTACACAGAAACTCGCGCTTGATCGCGAATCAAAGATTCAAGTTTTAGTCGATGATCAGCGGCACGAATTGATCGTTAGCGGACTGTTGCCTACCAGCAGAGCTGGCATAGATGTACCTGAGGATCTCGCGATCATGGATTTGCCCGCCGCCATGGCTTTAGCAGGGAAAACAGATGTCATTTCCAGAGTCGAAATTATTGTGGAAGCAGATAGTCGTTCTGAATTAATTCTCCAAGGTATACGTGATCGATTGGAAATAGCCTCAGAAGATCGTTGGAAGGTGCTGCAGGCTGAACAGCAGGAAGAAACCGGGGCTGCTATGACGTCGGCATTCCGACTCAACCTCACGATTTTATCCCTGATATCGTTGTTGGTCGGACTCTATCTGATCACTCAATCAATTGATGCTGCTGTGATCCAACGCAGGAAAGAAATAGGTATTCTAAGAGCTCTTGGCCTAATACCCTCGGAAATCAAAAAGCTGTGGCTTATGGATCTCACGATATTCGGGATCCTCGGCAGCCTCTTCGGAATTTTGTTAGGCTGGGCTTCGTCTCAAGTCGTCGTGGTTGCGATTGCGCGAACCGTGAACGCTCTTTACACAGAAACAACTGCCCAAAGCGCCCAACTCAATGGTATGGACTGTCTAATCGGATTTGGATTGGGCATCGGAGGAAGCCTCATCGCTGGCAGTTTTCCTCTAAGCGTAGCGACCAAAACCAACCCGGCAAAAATACTTGCGAGTGGAAGGCAAGAAATCAGTGGCACTCGCTACCGCTTTCAGTGGCTCGGATGGTTTCTGCTGGGCCTCGGTTACCTGTTGTCTTTCGCCAAACCCGTTATGTTTTCTAATGGTCAGGCGTTCCCCGTTTTCGGGTATCTGACTGCCCTTTGCTGGCTCCTTGGAGGTGCTCTAGCGGTCGCTGGCCTGATTTCGCCCATCGGATCAATAATCCATCGCTTCGTTTCATCAGATTTGACGGCAAGCCTTGGCTTTAGTAAATTACGATCACCCGGAAATCGGCATCGACTTGCCGTATCCGGACTGTTTGTAGCGATCGGTATGGCCGCGAGTATGAGCATACTTATCGGTAGCTTCGAATCGACGATTACTCACTGGCTCAAGACTCGATTTCAAGCA
>CALGUT010000277.1 GCA_937920335.1 uncultured Opitutales bacterium | reverse complement strand
CTAACGATAATAATGGGCCTCTAGCCTCTTGCACTTGTTAGTTGAATCTGCGATAAATGAAACATATATTACTGCTCATTTTTCTAAGCTTCACACTTACTTCCCTTAGTGCTTCCAACTCAGGTTCTGATACCTCAGTTCGTAGTTATGTCTTTATGAGCGGAAAAGTAAGCCTGGCAGAGAAGGATACGTTTCTACCGATCAAATCGTTTGATGGGAAGCGGTTTCATTTGGAAGGATACAACAAGGCGATAAAGCCCACAAGAAAGTTATCCGCGTCCATGAGAACTACTATGGTCGTGAGTAACAAATTTGCGGAAATCGACGAGTTTGAATATGGTTTCGATTCACTCATCGACCAACTGGAAACCATGCATAACATCAACGAAATGGAAGCTGAGCAAATGCGATTTCAAGCGGGTACCGAGTTTACGAACAGTCGGCTTTACTTCGGACGGGCACGACCAGGGATGACCGAAGGCGATAAAGCCGTAGTCGTCTTAAATGACCTCACTCAGGATCAATTTGATAACGCTGTAGGTGGACCAACAAATAGCAGACTTGTCGATACGTTTCGCGGCAGATTCTTGGTCACGCCAACACAATCTCTAGAGAATACTTATGCAGCGCTACTGCTCGCTCTGGAAGTCGTTAATGATGAGAAAAAAGAGCCTGAAATAGTCAAGGGCTCAATCGTGAGAGTCATTGCTGTAGGAGACCTCGAGGAAGACAAAAAAAAGACCATCAAATTTGGCTTCGATTTTCCAGAGCTCAATGTCTCGAGTGCTAAGGTTGATATCCTGCTCTTCGATGGAAATAACAAACACATCGCAACTAATCTTTCGCCGAGATTGAAGGCACTTACCGCCGAGCAGCTTCAACAACTACGGGAGACGGAAAGGCAGGCAAAAGAAAAACGGGCCTCACAATAGCCAGCTCTTAGAATCAGAGTCTGGTGGTTGAAACCTAATAAGCGCCTCTGACAATGCCGGTCCTCGCATCTCTCAACCGGCAGAAAACAGACTTCACAAAAAAAGGGGTATGGAGCGTTGCTTGCAGGAGAATGCCTGTTAGGCGAGTAACTCGTTGATTACTTGCCCTCCAAACTGTGACATTTGCTTATAACGGCCACCGTGGAAATACGTCAGCTTGTTATCATCGAGACCCATCAAATGCTGCAACGTTACATGGAGATCGCGGATCGGGTGAACGACATCAACTGCTGACATTCCGAGTTCGTCGGTAGCGCCTACGATAGACCCTTTTTTAACCCCCGCACCTGCCAGTAACATTGTCATCGCGTTAGCGTTATGATCGCGTCCCAATGAATATACACCTCCTCGTTTATTATTATCAGGCGTGCGTCCAAATTCGCCCGTCCAGACGACCAAGGTGTCTTCCAACATACCACGCTGCTTCAAATCTTTAATTAAACCAGCCATGGGTTTATCCACACTGCGGATACGTGAACTGTGACCTTCTTCCAGATAATCGTGACTGTCCCATCCGCCTGAAAAGATCTGTACGAAGCGCACACCCTGTTCAACCAAGCGACGGGCCATCAGGCACTGACGACCAAACGTCAGTGTCTCCTTTTGATCCATACCATACATTTCACGTACGTAATCCGGTTCTTTTGATAAATCCATCACCTCTGGGACTTCCATTTGCATGCGATATGCTAATTCGTAGCTCTCCATGCGAGCATCTAATGCCGCGTGCTCCGGATACTTATCCGCGTGCATTTCGTTCAAGAACGCCAATTCATCAATCGTACGGCGTTGGTGACCACGGACTTTGTTGGATTGTGACTTAAGGTCCAGGATAGGTGATCCTTCCGGGCGAAGACGAGTGCCTTGATAATGAGCAGGCAAAAACCCATTCGACCAATTTCCTGCTCCGCCTTGAGGCATGGCCAACTCGGTCATCACGACATAGCCCGGCAAATTTTGATTAACAGACCCCAACCCATAAGTCGCCCAAGCGCCAAGAGCTGGATCCCCTCCCAGCCGGCTTCCCGTATTCATATGATAAAGCGCTTCGGGGTGATTCACAGACTCTGCCTGACAACCACGGTAATTGCAAAGCTCATCCGCCACTTCAGGATCGGCCAGATACTGCCATTGGTCACACATATCTATTCCCGATTGACCGACCTTGCGGGATCCAAAAGGACTTCCTACGAAAAATTTAAATGGATCCCCTTCTTTAGCGATGGTCGATTCGGACTTGTGCAAACGCTGTAGTTCAGGCTTGGGATCAAAGGTATCCATATGGCCAGGAGCTCCTTCCATGAATAACATGATTACCCGCTTCGCTTTCGCGGGAAACATAGGGTTTTTCGGAGCTAGAGGTCCGACCTTTGGCACACCCACTCCATCTGCGGCAAACATATCCGTCATCGCCACGGAGCCCAGGGATGCACCCAAGCCGCACAAAAAGTTTCGACGGGAAATCGGGGTGGAAAACGGACGGGAACAAAGATCGTGTTTCATGATTTAAAAAGGCTAAAGGCGAAATGAAATTACTTTAATGTGGACTTGAATTTAGCGTTTTTAACGCAGGTGATAAAAATAGCGGTCAGCTCCTTGGATTCTTGGAATAAGCTTTCTAGCTTTGGTCTAGCAACGATTCCTGATTCAGAAAGCAACTCGATCCAGTAGATCTTTTCTTCCAGTTCTTGCTGACCACCTCGGATTTTACTGATAAACTCTGCCTTGGATCGTGCACGCTTTGCTTCACGATAGTGCGCACCAACAGAAGTTCCAGACCTGAGAATCTGTTTTCCAATAATCTGGGCTTCCGTTGTCTTAGGCAGAGATGAGTACAAACGAATAATCCGCAGCGCGAATTCCTTCGTTCGCTGCTTTAGGTTAATTATTTCGCCTTTAGCCTTCATCCTTTAGCCTTTCTTAATAAACGTATACAAATTCGTGGCTGTTAAATAGTACCAAGCAAAGATCAGCGAGTGCGCGGATCTCTGGACTCACATCACTTGCTTTTGCATCCGGAATGTAGCCTTCGAACACGGGAAGTATCTCGGTGTATTCGAAAG
>CALGUT010000276.1 GCA_937920335.1 uncultured Opitutales bacterium | reverse complement strand
GGGGAGCTGCTCTTTTAGGATCTTTGCCGCCAGAGACTTTCCTCGCCCGTTTGCTTCGAGTTGAATTAACAGGCAGTCTTGGAGATCGTTAGCGCCTATACCAGGTGGATCCAGGCTTTTTAATATGTCGTGAGCCTCCTGTATCACACGAAGTGGGAGGCGAATTAACAGGGCTAGATCTGAAGTCTTGGCGGTTAAGTATCCGCGGTCATCCAGACTTCCAATTAGATAATTGATCGCGGTCCGTTGCTCGTCGTTAAGGTCGGTTAATTCCGCTTGTTGAATTAGATGTTCTTGCAGGCTGGTACCGCTAACAAGGCTATCGAAGAAGTGTTGCCTGCGTTCAGTGTCTTCGGAGGAGTATACGTTCGTGGCGCTCTCCTGTGCGAAGTGTTCACGCCAATCTTGATCGAGCTTGCTGAGCATCTCGAAGTCTTTGTCAAAGTCCATTTCATCGCTTTGATCGGGCGTGTTGTCCTCGGGGCTGCTATCTAAAGTCGAGTCGAGGCTGGATCCTTCCATAGGTAACTCTTCCAGTGCCGGATTACTCTGAAGCTCTTCGAGGATCTCGTTTCGCAGCTCCATTGTAGGCGCTTGCAGAATCTTTAACGACTGCCGCAGCTGCGGAGCCAAGATCAGTGACTGAGTTTGTTTCTGGAACTGTTGTAAACCTTGAGAGGGCACTATTTATTCGATCTCCATCTTTGGGAAGAAAAACCTCAGCGTCGGGTCGGTTTCAAATAAGCCAGCTTCACTATAAAGTTGGCCCAGGTATTCGGAAAGTTTTTCGTTGGTTGGACCGTAACCACCTCCGTACATGTAATACTCAAGGTCGGTTAATGCCGATGCTGCGTTTTGGTAGCGCAGTTCCCGGTCCCGTTTGAGGAGTTTCTGTAGTAGGTTGTTTAATGTATCGTCTACATCCGGGATGGCAGCTGAGTAATCAGGGAGGTCCATTTCGAGGATATTGCGAATTGATGTGTCGTCATCAATTCCTAGAAATCGATTATAGCCGTCGAGCATTTCGGAGAGCACAACACCGATTGAGAATAGGTCAGCTCGTTCATCAGTGACTTCTTTTCTGGCTTGTTCTGGTGATATGTATTCATAGCGACCCGCGATAACCCTACCTTCCTGATTATACATAAGGTTTCGCGCCTTCGCTATTCCGAAATCGGTCAATTTGACGTCTCCCTCGCAGGCTAACATTACGTTTCTGGGATTTACGTCTCTGTGTACGATATTTAATTGGCGGCCTCTTTTGTCGCGCTTTCGATGAGCATAGGCCAATCCTCTACAGATGCGGCTGGCAATAAATACCGCCAAATCTATGGGGATTCGTTTTCTCAGCCTACGATGAATATTGATAAACTCGCTTAGATTAATTCCGTTTACCAACTCCATGGTTATAAAGTACTGACCATTGAAGTCACCCAGATGATAGGTCTGTACAATATTGGTATGGATGAGGTCTGCGACGAGTTGAGCTTCTCCGAAAAAATTGCTCCGAAAATCATTGATTTGAGAATACTCTTCTCTGATCAACTTAACTGCGATGGATTTCTCGAAACCGCCAGCACCATTCTGTCGAGCCTCGTAAACGGTGCCCATGCCTCCTTCCGCTATTTTGCGGATAAGGTCGAGGTTCAACCGGTCAGAAATTTCAGTGGGATGCATCACGATATAAAGATAAGATTACATTTTTTATCAACTTTCAAGTGCCCATTTGTAAAACTAGCATGAAATATGCTGTTTCACGATGAGACCGCAGTTCGAGTTGACAAAAAGAAAGGACTGGCTCTTCGTTGCTGGATGATTTCTTTGACCGAATCTGCTGCTAAAAAGATAGAAACTCTTCAGAATGAAACAGCTGATGCTTCCAAGCGTCTTCGTATATTTGTTGAGGCAGGTGGCTGTTCAGGCCTGGAATATGGTATGAGCTTCGATGCCCCTAAGGATGGAGACCAAGAACTCGAAAGTCAGGGCGTGCAATTTTTGATGGATGCGACCAGTCTTGCCTATCTGGATGGTTCGGTCGTCGATTTCGATGATGGCCTGCAGGGGAAGGGGTTTGAGATAAAAAACCCGAACGCGAAAACGACCTGCGGATGCGGTCGATCTTTTAACTAGTTACTGCAGGGTGGTCATTTGACCTACTCAAAGTCTCTTTCGGGGTCGGTCTCAGCGTCGTAGTCGACACTATCAAGGCCGAAGCCGAATAGCTTTAAGAATTCAGCTTTGTAGCCTTCGTAGTCGGATACGTCTTGGAAATTGTCGTTTGTGACGGTGTTCCAAATTTTGATAACCTCTTCTTGTACTTCTGGCTTCATTTCCCAGTCATCAATCCGAACCCTTCGATCTTCGTCGAAGTCCAATGCGTTACCCTGATACATTTGAGATGCATAAAGGCGATAAAGCTGCTCGATACAGCCTTCATGTAGCCCTTTTTCCTTCATCACCTTAAACAGTATGGAGATGTAAAGAGGGACGACTGGAATGGCTGAACTTGCCTGAGTCACTACTGCTTTGTTAACGCTTACAAATGCAGTTCCGCGTTTTATTTTAAGCAAGGCGTCCAATCTCTTCGCGGTCGCGTCCAGGTCAACTTTCGCCTTACCGATGGTACCGTTCCAGTAGATAGGCCAAGTGATGGTCGGGCCTATGTAGGAAAATGCGACTGTCTGGCACCCCTCTGCAATTAAGTCATTGTCGTTAAGAGCGTTGATCCACATTTCCCAGTCTTCGCCACCCATGACAGCGACTGTGTCGTCGATATCCTGCTGAGTTGCGGTATCCAAGGTGACTTCTTTGATTTGGTCCTTGTCGGTATCGAGAGTCGGGCCGACAAACGGCTCTCCAATTGGTTTCAAGGTGGATTTGTGGACGGCTCCGGTCTTAGGATGCTCTCTTCTGGGAGAAGCAAGGCTGTAAACAACCAAGTCTACGGGACCAACTTCGTTCTTGAGGATAGAAATAACTTCTTCCTTCACGCCATCAGAGAATGCATCACCATTTACGCTTTTGGCGTAGAGGCCTGTTTCTTTGGCCTTTTTCTCGAAAGCTACAGAGTTATACCAACCTGCGGATGCAGTTCTACCGTTGCTAGATGGCCTCTCATAAAACACTCCAACGGTTGAGGCATTGCCTCCAAAGGCTGCTGCGATCCTGGCCGAGAGCCCGTATCCTGTCGATGAACCAATTACCAGGACCTTTTTTGGCGCGTCTTCTATGGTGCCTTGGCTCTTTACGTAATCAATTTGCTCCTGAACGTTGGCTGCGCAGCCTTCTGGGTGGGCAGTGATACAAATGAAACCTCTGACTTTG
>CALGUT010000275.1 GCA_937920335.1 uncultured Opitutales bacterium | reverse complement strand
TCGATTTATACTTAATAATCAAGAGGTTACCGCCTGGGAATCACCGGGCCGCCTGGTTCTTGATTACCTCCGTGATACCGAGTACCTGACTGGAACCAAGGAAGGTTGTAAGGAAGGTGATTGTGGTGCTTGTTCAGTGCTGCTGGGAAGCTTGGAAAATGGCTCCATCCGGTATATCCCGATGACTTCCTGCCTCATTCCTATGGGGGAGCTTGTTGGGAAGCATCTGGTGACCATTGAAGGATTAAACTTGGAGAAACTCTCTCCGGTGCAGTCGGCTATGGTCGAATGTGGTGGAACTCAGTGCGGATACTGCACTCCTGGATTTGTGGTGGCGATGACTGGTTGGTTGATGGATGAAACTCGACCACTGACAGATGTAGGAGCCAAAGAAGCTATCTCAGGTAACCTTTGCCGCTGTACTGGTTACAGGTCTATTAAGGAGGCAGGCTCTCAAGTCGTCGAAACGTTAGCGTCAAAACTCTCAACAAGAAACCGAATCGGTGAGCTTTGTAAGGAGCAGGCCTTGCCCGCATATTTCCTTACGATTCCGGATCGTCTAACTGCCCTTGAAATCCCGGACTCTGTGGGCGGAGATGAAACGGGTGAACGCCCTTTGATCATAGCAGGTGGCACTGATCTATACGTTCAGAGAGGAGAAGAGATTCCCGATCAGTCAGTGGATTTATTGAATCGAGGAGCTCCCGTTGAATCGACCCGAGAGGGGGACGGTGTATTATATGTGGATGCGAGGATGACGTTTCAGTCGTTTGGAGATGACCCTTTGATCCAGGATGCGATTCCTGACATTCAGGCTTACAATGAATTGATTGCCAGTTGGCCGATTAGAACGCGTGCTACTCTGGGAGGGAATATTTGTAATGCATCTCCCATAGCGGACATGACCTGTTTACTACTTGCTCTAGGGGTTGAGCTCCATTTGGAGGGTGGTGCAGAAGCGAGAAGTCTTCCGCTGAAAGATTTTTATCTAGGGTACAAGAATCTGGCGAAAACAAAGGATGAAGTCGTTAAGACGGTTTCGTTTAAGAAGCCCGATCCTTCAACGCGGGTTAACTGGGAAAAAGTATCCAAACGCGCGGTATTGGATATTGCTACAGTGAACTCCGCGGCTCGGTTTGAAGTCAAAGACGGAATTATCACTCACGCTTCACTTGCTTTAGGTGGGGTTGCAGCCATACCGCTCTATTTGCCGGAGGCCAGTAAGGCGTTGGTAGATCAGCGTCTCACTTCAGAACTGGTGATGAACGTAGTTGATATCGCGCAGAGTGAGTTTCAACCGATCAGTGACGTCAGGGGATCCGCAGATTATAAACGATTGCTGGCGCGCCAGTTATTGCTGGCGCACTTTCTGAAGTGCTTTCCAGAGGTCATTAGTGAGGAGGTGCTGTATGCGTCATTGTGATAGCGATTTACACGTGACGGGTCGTTCTGAATACACAGACGATGTTCCGCCGCCAGCCGGTATGCTGCATGGTGTTGTTTTTGGTTCACCGATTGCCCATGGGAAAATCCAGAATTTGGATACTTCAGTGGCATTAACGATGGAAGGGGTTCGTGCGGTTTACAAGTTTGATGATATTCCTGGAACAAAAATTATAGGAGCGGTAATTGCGGATGAACCGTTGTTTGCGCATGATGAGGTCATGTATCAAGGGCATCCTTTGGCCTTGATCGTGGCTGATACGGTAGAAAACGCCCGAAAGGCGTTAGCAGCCTGCAAGGTAGATATCGATCCACTTCCAGTAACTATTTGTCCACGAGAAGCCTACAAGGCAGGTGATTTGCATATTCCGGAGAGAACGTTCACCAAAGGAGATGTCGATTCGGTGTGGGCTGAGTGTGATTATGTTATCGAGGGTAAGGTAGACCTCGCAGGACAGGAACACCTTTATCTAGAGACGAATCGGGCTCGCGCCGTTCCCAGAGAAGACGGACAGGTACAAGTATTTTCCTCCACTCAGAGTCCGTCGGCTGCTCAGAAATGGATAGCGGCTGTATTGGGTGTGCCGATGCACAAAGTCGAAGTGGATGTAAAACGTCTCGGCGGTGGTTTTGGTGGCAAGGAAGATCAGGCGACGCATTGGGCCTGTATGGCATCGATAGCTGCGGTAGATCTTCAGATACCAGTACAAATCGTATTGAACCGAGTTGAAGATATGAAGATGACGGGGAAGCGGCACCCGTATAAACAAGACTTTAAGATCGGATTAACCAAAGAGGGTAAAATTCTGGCACTTGATGTAGCTCACTATCAAAACTCAGGTGCGTTTGTGGATCTATCACCACCGGTATTGGAGCGAACGGTTCTACATTCGACGAATTGTTATGCTATTCCCCATGTGAGGATTTTGGCAGCCGCTTGTCGTACTCATTTGGTGCCGAACACGGCCTACCGTGGGTTTGGGGGGCCGCAAGGCATGTTTCCGACGGAAGCGGCTATCTACAAAGCTGCGACGGTGATGGGTGTAACTCCTGAGTGGATACAGGAACGAAATTTGGTAACGGACGGCTATCAGTTTCATTATGGCCAGATCATTAAGGATTCGACGATGGAGCGGACCTGGGATGAGGCGTTTGAGAGCTTTGATCTGGAGGGTATCAAGCAGCGTGCCAACGATTACAATGAATCGCACGTGGGGTCGAAGAAAGGCTATGCACTCATGCCTGTTTGTTTCGGTATCAGTTTTACCAAGACGTTTTTGAATCAAGGAAGCAGTCTTGTTCATGTTTACACAGATGGTTCGGTGAGTGTGACGACCGGTGGAATTGAAATGGGGCAGGGCGTGAGTTCCAACATGATAGCTATTGTCTCTCGCGTCTTTGGGATCAGCCACGAACGTGTGCGTTGCAATAGTACGAATACATCGCGTATCGCGAATA
>CALGUT010000274.1 GCA_937920335.1 uncultured Opitutales bacterium | reverse complement strand
ACAAGCCTGGTTTACTCTGGTAGTGAAGCATTTCCACCGTGTAGCCATCCATTGCCAAGGATCCAGTTGTGGTAGCGTTCAAAGGTGTTTTGTCGGAAAGAGGCGAGAGACCTAACATATGAAGGTACTCTTTTCGGTAGTCATCCCTTTTCGCTAACCAATCGGCTTGAGTTTCTATTCCGTTTAGAAATGAGTCGTGGACGTGACTGGATTTCTGTGCGAGAAAAGCCTGAACCATGGCGTCTCCTGGTTGCCCGGTATCGGCTTCGCCGTATGGTTGTGCGAAAAGGGAAGTTGCGGCCGTTACAAGAATAACGATTCCGATGACTGCGCTTGGTCGTTTTTGTTGAAGCCTCATAAATAGATATTACTGTTCCTCGTGCTTCAATGTTCGGGCAAAAAAGGCTTCGCGGGCTGGTTCGGTTACTGCTATGTTGCGTTGGAAAACTCCGTGGCCACTTCCATCGCCGAATAGCATGTAATTTATGTCCTTAGCACCTGCATCCCGTAGGGCCTGGACAAATGTATCCGATTGATAAACGCCGACGGTATTATCGGATGCCTCGTGAAACAACAACATGGGCGGTGTATCTGCGGTCACGTAGGTTGCCGGAGAAATCTTTTTGCGTATCACGTCTTGTTCAGCAGTGAGATTCGCGGTTGCTTGTTCGAAGCGTTCCCGCGCTCGATTGCTCATGGGGATTAGGAAACTGGTGGGCGTCGCGCTGGCGACTACGGCTTGAACTGCGCTGGAATAGTCTTGGTAAGGACCATCGCCCTCCAGGCCGGCTGATGGTGGACAGATTCCCAGCATGACGGAGAGGTGGGCCCCCGCTGAGTTTCCGGTGGCTCCTATTCGCTTCGGATCGACGTTGTATTGCTTGGCATGGGCTCTCAACCACCGGACCGCATTCTTAACGTCTTCAACACATTCATCGATCGCCGTAGACTGACCTTCGAGTAGGCGATAATTCACGGTGACACACACGTATCCTTGGGTCGCGTAACTCAGAGTCGGATTCAAGAACGCCGGTGCTCGTTTGTCGCCGTTGCGCCAGCCTCCGCCGTGGATAAAGACGATGGCTGGTCCGGGTGTGGTGCCTGTTTCGGTGGGCATCGCCAGGTCGAGCTTCCAGGCATCATTCCCTTCCCGGTACGCGATATTCGGTATGAAGGTCACGCCGCCCGGCAAGCGGCTGGTGATTTGCTCATCAGTGGGTAGGGTCTGCTGCCGCTGGCCAGCAAGCGTTAGGGACAAGAGTGTGAAAGCGAAAAATCTGAAAAGATATTTTGTCATAAGGCTTACCGTTTGCCCAGTCCGGGGTGTGCGGCTTTAGAACGGAGTGATAATAGCGTTGGTGGTTTCTTACTCGACTCACGTCTATGGGACAAGATCTAATCAATCAGGCGTTGCCGGTATTCCACTATTAAATCCCCTGTGGGATCTCAGTATTCCGCATCGCTAATATCCGCAGTGAAAATGAAGTTCCCAGAGATACCACAAATCCTTCTCATTCTTGCGGGTTCATTTGTGATCGCGCAGGCGGGTTCGGCGGCTGAGTTTCGGTTTGGAGATCAAACGATAACCGTTCCCGACGGATTTGTTGTGGAGAAGGTCGCAGGGAGTCCGTTGACGGATCGACCGATTACGTCCGACTTTGACGAGTTGGGGCGTTTGTATGTGGCAGAATCTTCGGGAGCAAATGACAGTGTGGAAACGCAACTGAAGGAAAAGCCGCATTCGATCCTTCGACTGGAAGACAGCGATGGAGATGGCTTCTTTGATAAGCGCACTGTGTTTGCCGATAAGATGATGTTTCCTGCCGGAACGATGTGGCACGATGGGTCTTTGTATGTAACCGCACCACCGGAGATTTGGAAATTAACCGATACGGATGACGACGGCGTGGCGGATAAACGCGAAGTCTGGTACGACCCGGGAACATTGACCGGTTGTGCGAATGATCTGCATGGTCCTTACCTCGGTCTGGACGGTTGGATCTATTGGACCAAAGGAGCCTTTGCAGAGCAGGTACACGAATTGACGACTGGCGAACCGTTTGTCACCCGGGCCGCTCATATCTTTCGTATGCATCCGGACGGAGGTGGAGTTGAATCGGTCATGACGGGTGGTATGGACAATCCGGTAGAACTGGCTTTTACGCCAGATGGAGAGCGGATTTTCTCGGCTACGTTCCTGCAACATCCCGGTGGCGGTAAACGGGACGGGCTTATTCATGCGATTTATGGGGGTACTTATGGCAAAGTGAATGGGGTAGTGGACGATCATCCGCGAACGGGTGAGCTGCTTCCACCGATGACTCATCTCGGGCCTGCTGCTGCCTGTGCTCTGATGCGTTATGAGTCGGGTGTGTTTGGGGAACCCTATCGTGACAATCTATTCTCCTCATCCTTCAACCTCGCCAAGGTAACGCGTCACAAGCTGGTTTCTGATGGTTCTACTTTTCGCACTGTAGATACCGATTTTATGGTATCGGATAGCACCGACTTTCATCCGACCCATATAGAAGAAGACGCTGACGGGAGCTTATTGGTGATTGATACCGGGGCTGGTACAAATTGTGTTGTCCAACTTCACAATTGCATAAGCCCGATGTGTTGGGTGGCATCTATCGCATCCGTAAGAAAGGTGCACCGGTGGTTAAAGATCCGCGTGGATTGAAACTCGACTGGCAGACCGTGGATTTGCAAACGTTGGTCAATCGGCTGAAGGACTCCAGATCCACCGTTCAAAAACAGGCAATACATGCACTAGGATCTCGTGGCGTATCCGCAGTTTCGGTACTTCTTGAAGTTCTGGATTTGTCCAACAGGGCTTCAATCAAATTATCCGCTATTTGGGCGCTAACGCGTATTAATCACCCGACTGCCCGGACAGCTGTTCGGAGTGCGTTGACGGACGCCAGCGAGACGGTTCGGCAAGCCGCGCTGCATTCCGTTGCGCTTTGGCGAGATGCATCGGCTATGACGGAATTGATGTCGATGGTGAAAGATGGGTCACTCTCCAATAGGCGAGTCGCCGCTGAGGCTTTGGGTCGATTGCGGGATGCATCGGCAGTCCCCGCGTTGCTAGCCAGTTTAGAGAGAGATGTAGATAGGACTTTGGAGCATTCGCTCAGCTATGCGTTAATAGAAATCAACGATGCCGTAGCCGTTCGGCAGGGTTTGAATTCCAAGAACTCACAAGTCATACGCGGGGCGTTGATTGCTCTGGATCAAATGGCCGAGCGCGACCTTAAGGCGAGAGAGGTGATCCCTTATCTTGAGTCCGACGATCCGGTTTTGGTAGATACCGCGAATTGGGTTGTCTCACGGCACAGTGATTGGGGCAGTGACTTGGCGGAGTATCTTTCATCCCTCATGAAACAGTCACTCAGTCCGGAAACGAGAGAGGCTGTCATGACGAAATTGGCACGACTCATCGATGATAGCGCGATTCAAGAAGTTATAGCGGAGAGCCTTTTGGGAGATGCATCCGAAAGTCGAGTGATGTGTTTACAAGTCATTGGAGAATCTCAGTTGAAAA
>CALGUT010000273.1 GCA_937920335.1 uncultured Opitutales bacterium | reverse complement strand
TTGTTGCAGGGTGGAGCAGTCTGGTAGCTCGTCAGGCTCATAACCTGAAGGTCCTTGGTTCAAATCCAAGCCCTGCACCCAACGAGGCCCATCGGCTAACCCGATGGGCCTCGGCCATTTCTGATGTCCGCCTTTGACTTTGTTTGCAGGTGTCAAAAAGAGTTCGCGAACCATTGCTAACTCGCCCCATATGCCCCGAATCGAATGTGGACTGAATCTATGTTGTTTCGCTGTTAAAGCCCATTACGATTGAAACGGTGGGTGAACGTGCTTTTGGTGGCAGTATGATTGCTGCGGAATTATTCTCATTGGCCCCAGATTTTCCATTTTCTACTACTTTCAAAGTGGATGATTTACCGTGGAACTGGATCGGTTGTATAAAGAAAGCGTTTTCCGATCCGGTGTTTGTTCCTAAGGTGCCTGATGCTTCTTCGTTACCGCCAGGTGTCGTTATCGAAGGAGCAGTTTACTTGGCTCCAGGTGTAGTTCTCTGTCCGAATGTATACATTAAGGGCCCTGCCTACATTGGTGAAGGAACCGAGATCCGTCCTGGTGCATTTATTCGAGGTAATGTGATAGTGGGAAGAGGGTGTGTTTTAGGTAACTCATCGGAATTTAAAAACTGCCTATTGCTGGATGAGGTTCAGGTTCCTCACTTCAATTATGTAGGAGATTCTGTTCTCGGAAATAGGGCCCACTTAGGTGCGGGTGTAATTTGTTCGAATCTCCGTTTAGACCAGCAAAACGTGCCGATTAAGTTGCCTTCGGGGGTGGTCGATTCAGGTTTGAGAAAACTCGGTGCGTTGGTTGGGGAAGATTCTGAGGTTGGATGTAATTCAGTTCTCAACCCTGGGGTGATCATCGGAAAGCGATCTCTTATATATCCATCTATGTCTTTCGATGGTGTTCTCGATAGTGATTCGATTGCTGCGGTTAAGCAATCTGTCCGTATCGTCACACGGCGTTAAGTGCTGCAACCGTAGCGTCGAATAATTGAGGTGTAGCGGCGATCGAGGAATTCCAATGGTCTTCGCCTCCTTGCCAATTTCCAATTTTCGCGCCAGATCCTCGAACGACTGGAATCACCGGTAGGATATCCCATGGGTTCATTATTGGATCAAGCATTACGTCTGCCTGTCCAGATGCTACTAGTAGATAGCCATAGCCATCGCCCCACGTACGGAAAAGTCCAGCTCGCTTGGCGACGGTCATGAATGCGGGGCCATTTTGGTATTCATCTGCAGATTTTATACTGGTCGAAAGAATCGTTGCCTTTTCAAGCATGTCCGTATTTCGGCAGGTTACAGTTTTACCGTTGAGTGTCGTTGTCGTATTATTGCCGATGCATGTCAGATTGGCAATGGGCTGATGAATGGCTCCGAGGATAGGTTCACCTCGGTGTAAGAGTCCGATGAGTGTAGTGAATAGGGGACAGCCGGTAATGAATGCCTTCGTCCCGTCTATTGGATCAATCACCCATGTAAATTCTGAGTCTTCGTTTTCTTGT
>CALGUT010000272.1 GCA_937920335.1 uncultured Opitutales bacterium | reverse complement strand
ATGACACTTGAGACAACACCGGCAGTCACGACGTTTGGCCAGCGCAGCACAGCAGCCGACCGCAATCCTGTGTCATAACAGGTCCATTTACAGTGGGGGAAATTTGACCCCTGCTCACTTAGATACAGAAACACCGTATCATCAGACAATCCGTGCGTCCGAAGATATCCCATACAATACCCCACTTGCTTATCCAGGTAATTGATCTCCGCATAATAACGAGTCATGCTTTCACGCACTTCTGGAGTATCCACCAAATACGGCGGCAATAAAATCGAATCTGCGTCGTACTCCGATGCATCCCCGCGCGTCCACGGTTGATGAGTTTGATTAGAAGCGACAACCAGGCACCAAGGCTGATCTCCGGACGATTCAACGAATCGGTCAAACAGCGCCATGTCCAGATCCATACCCTCGCCTTTATCTCCATGCTGACCGCCCAGAAATTCGAACGGAAAATTAGCCGCCGGGGCTTCATGCCGTTTTCCCATCAGTCCCACTCGATATCCCAAGGGCCTCAAATAATGTGCCATACTTTTAATATCTTCATAAACTCGGCTATGATTCGGGTGCGCGCCATTCCGAACTGGATGGATTCCCGTATATAAACTCATGCGCGTGGGCGCACACATTGGATCCGAGTTAAAACAGTATTCGAACCGCATCCCTTCCACTGCCAATTGATCGATGAATGGGGTTCTTACTTCGCTATTTCCATAACAGCCGTGGTCGTGATAGCTGAGATCATCGGCTAGAAAAAGCACCATATTCGGTTGCTTCGCCATTCCAATGGTCACCCAGCAAAACAGGACCCACCCCATAACCACACCGATTCCTTTAATTGCTAAATACATCGCAACCATATCACCAAAGTTACCGCTTCGAGATCAACATCGATTTATGGTCTAAGGAATGGTTGCCTAGGGTTTCCTCAACAAACATCCTTTCCAGCATGGCAAATCCCTTTACATTGAAGGCACGCATTCGGAGCATTCGTTATGCACTAGACGGTCTCATAGTCCTCATTCAAACGCAGCCCAATGCAAGGCTCCACCTGTTAGCTACGATCATCGCAATCAGCGTCGGTATAGGCTTGAAGCTCTCAATTTCCGAATGGTTGTGGATCGTTCTCGCAATCACACTCGTCTGGATGGCTGAGCTACTAAATACGGCAATAGAATTTCTCTGCGACGTCGTGTCTCCTGACATTCACAAAGACATCAAAAAGACGAAGGACCTTGCCGCGGCTGCCGTGCTCATAGTCGCTACGGGTTCCATCGTCATCGGTCTCCTAATATTTATCCCAAAGCTGGTAGCGTTTTAGGAAATAAGTGGTTACAAGCCAAATGAACGCCGTCGAATAACACCATACTACCTGGGAGGCTGCCAGGGAACACTCCCGCGATCCTGGTAGTGTTTAGCAAGACGCGCACGCAGATCGTTAAATCCTGCTACTTTCCCGAACTCCGCCGGCTTCAAACCTGCCAGTAAGTTATTCGCTTCATAGGGGTCCTTGGAAATATTATACATTTCATAAGGTTCATAGGGCGAATTATGAACGAGCTTCAAATCACCAATACGAATTGCTTCAATCGTCTTAC
>CALGUT010000271.1 GCA_937920335.1 uncultured Opitutales bacterium | reverse complement strand
TATATTTATAAACCATTAAAACCATGACTACCCTAGCACCTCGCTTCTCAACATTTAAATGGGCATTCTCTACCCTTGGCTGCCCCGAACTGGACCTCGATGGCATCTGTGCCCTGGCCCGAGAGTTCGGCATTTCGAACATCGAACTACGGTCGACAGAACAACGGGTCGACCTACCCAACCTGTTTGAAGAACGTTTCGGATCACCCGAATCCTTGTCCACCTATTTGAAGGATCAGAATATTCACATCTGTTCTCTCGATTCGTCCCTGAAATTGATCGGAAATGAAGCGAAAGACCGTCAGGAGTTTCTCGCCTTCCTCCCATGGGCGGACGCGATCGGAACTCCCATCATTCGTGTTTTTGATGGAGGCACCGTGCCGGTTGGACTAACCGACGAAACGTTTGCTCAAGCCGCAGATACGCTCGACTGGTGGATAGAGGAGAAATCACGAGCCGGATGGAAAGCCGACATGGGTATCGAAACCCACGACGCTTTGGTCAGACATTCCGCAATCGAGCGCATTCTAAAGTCGTACCCTGAACTAAATATTATTTGGGATACTCACCATACCTGGAAAAAATGCGGCGATCCGATACCCACGAGTTGGGATGCTGTAAAATCCAACGTCTGCAATGTTCACATCAAAGACAGTATTTCAGAGCCCTCCGCGAGGCATCCGTTTACTTATACAGATTTGGGTTCTGGTGAATTTCCGTTAGACGAAACCTTGGAACTCTTACAGAGCCAAGACTACTGCGGCCATGTCAGCATTGAGTGGGAAAGAATGTGGCACCCTTATCTGGGAGAGATGAGAGAGGCACTTCAACAAGCGAAGCAACTCAACTGGTTTTAGAACCCATTATTATGACAAACAAACTCGAAGGTAAACGTGTACTCATAACAGCTGGTGCCCAAGGTATCGGGGAAGCCATTTCAAAGGCATTTCTTGATGCTGGAGCAAAGGTGGCCATCCACTTTTTTTCCAGCTCCGAGAACGCGGAAAAGATTGCGGCGGAAGCCAATGAGGCAGGCCAGACGGCTTTCACAGTAGCAGGCGATCTCACAGATGCTACGAAGGCCAAAGCGAGTGTTGAGGAAGCCGTTTCCAAACTGGGAGGACTCGACATACTCATCAACAACGCCGGCTCCTTGGTAGACCGCAAATGGCTCGGAGAAATCGATGATGCCTTTTGGAAAAAAGTGCTCGATATCAATCTAAGCTCAATGCTCTACGTGAGCCAGGCAGCAGCCCCTCATCTCGAAAAAGCAGGAGCAAGCAGCATCGTGAATCTCGCGTCCCTGGCAGGCCGCAAAGGGGGTCACCCCGGCTCACTGGCTTATGCGACGTCCAAGGGAGCCATACTCACTTTCACTCGGGCACTCGCGGTAGAACTCGCCCCCCAAGGCACCCGCGTAAACGCCGTCGCACCGGGTCTCATCCTTGGAACCTCCTTTCACAATACCCACACGTCCGAGCAATCCGCGAATGATACGATTGCCGGAATTCCTTTAGGCCGCGCAGGCAACCCTGATGATGTTGCCCGCGCAGTGGCATACCTGGCCTCCGAATACGACGGATTCATCACAGGGGCAACTATCGATATCAACGGCGGTGTCTATTCAGCATAGTCTTGATGGCCTCAAAGATCCACTGCGTCATTGCCCTCGGCATCCTTACGTTAATAGCGCCCCTACTACAGGCAGGTAAAGACTTCCTGGGAGCCAACTGGGAATCCTATTCAGGATTCAAAGTCGATACCCAACCAGTATTGCCGGAACAGGAAATACATCCGTCCATGTGGTTCAATGAAACCGGTCTGACGGCCTTCAAGAATTCGCTGAATGACGATGAAGCCATCAAGGATTTTTGGACCAAGGTAAAGGATCATCCGCTACTCGATTCACCATTCCCCGAAGTCATCCCTGACGAAGAGCTTTGGATTCCGGAATTGGCCAGTGCCAACAATAAGCGCATTCACAAATACTACGGTGAGATGACCCAAATCCCCCTCTACGCGGGATTTATGGCCTGGATGACCGACGATGAAGCAGAAAAAAAACGCTACATCGATCGAGCTAAAGCAGCCCTGCTTCGCGCCTACGACGGTCCCATCTACGGACTGGATCCCACTGGTTCCGGTGTCGACAAATCGGTCGACGAAATCTACCGGGGTATTTGGTCTCAATCGATATGCGCGGCCTACGATTTTGTGCAACCATTCCTCACCCAGCAAGAGGACGCTCTGATTCGTGAGCGCCTGATAAAAGAAGCCGAATACACCCACGAGAATCTCACGTCCTGGGCAAGCGGTCCTCACAATCACCTATCCAAACCAGCCTGGGGATTAGCGGCCTTCGCCCTGGCCCTATCCGACGAACCCGACGCACCGGATTGGTTTAGAAACGCCATGGAAGCGGCTAATAAGAATACCCATTATCACTTCAGTGCTGATGGCATATACCGTGAGGGAGGCATGTACTATATTTTCTCGTGGTTGAATTATGTGCCGTTTCTTTACCACTACAAGAATGTGTCCGGAGTCGATTACTTTGAAGATTTCAAGGAGACCTTCGAATGGGGTATTATTGGCAGAAACGCCAAAGGCTGGATCATGAATGTTGAGGATTCATTTCTCCGCCCAGTTCCGACTCAGATGGTAGCAAACGCTTACCAGGACCATCGGTCATATCTTGCACCGGATATTCCTTTTTCAGAAGTGCTCCAATGGAACTTTAAGACAACCGACTACCAGCCCTATCGAGAGGTCGAAGCAATCAGTGGATATAACTACACAGGTGCTACTTGGGACTATCCTAAAGAACTCTACGAACTCATCACCTACGATCCATCGATTCGCGCTTCAGCGCCCACAGCAGACCCTACCATTTTCATGGAGGGCGGACAAACATACTTCAGAGATAGTTGGCTGCACACAGCCGACTCTGAACAAACCTACCTACTCTTTCACAGTGTGCCTCAAGCGGATAACCATGATCACAGCGACACGCTTAGCTTTATTCTATATGCGAAGAACCAGATGATGGCATCAGATAGCGGGTACACACGATCCAGCTACGGAGAAGATATTCGCTACACCTACTACCGAAGGCCTCAAGCCCACAATACCATCACCTTTGATGACATTCCGCTCGGCGATTTTGTGGAGAACCAGGTCAACCCCTCCGAAGATCGGCTGAATACTTCCTTCTTTGATTTCGAAAAGAAAACCGCACCCTTCCGCAGGTATCTGGGGAACGAGCTAGGACACGCCAAGCGCTCCATTGCCGCCATACAGGGCGAGTATTTCCTCGTCCTAGATGAAGTAAAAGGACAGGTGCTCAATGGAGAAAAACTGGATGGTAAGTTTGATGTCTACTTTCACGGGGGACGCAGCACGGTCGAACAAAACGACAAGACATATATATGGTCGTATAAAAATGACCGATACGGCGATGCTTCCAAGCTCGTGAGTTATCAACTGGCACCCGGATCCGAGATTCAGATTTCCGATGGAGAAAGCACTTATATCAAGGCTGATTACGCCCAGTTCCCGACCTTAAGAACAACGAAGGCCGGACACGAAGCCTTGTTCGGACAAATACTCTACCCCTTGGCCGCAGATGAAGAGGCGCCTGTTATTGAGGACTTTTCCACCGAGAAACTGTTAGGCGCCAAGATCGTAAGCGGTGACAAAACGGACATCTTTCTAAAATCTCATACCGAGAAAAAGAGTTCGAAGGCCGGAATCAGCTTCGATGGAGACTTCGCCTGGGTACGGCAGGAGTCAGAAACGCTAACGGCTGCAGCCGGACAATCCATAAAACAGTTTGTCTGGGAAGGGACCGCATTACTACAATCCGATAAACGGGTATCCTTCGCACTCAAGATGGATTCAACAATCGAACTGGGAATCGAGCTAGAAAGCCCAACTCGAATTTCTCTACACACCAGGAAACCGGTAAGCTCGATTACCAAAGGGGGCACACAGGTGCCGTTTAACGTCGTAGGTTCAACGGTAGAAATAGAGTTAGTTGAGAGTGGCAATTATCTACTGAATTAGGTTCACTAATTAGTCCGATTCACTTTTGCTAGTCGATAGGATCACCATTATATCCTCCTTATAGAGAAGGTTGGAATGAGGTTATATGCAGGTCGTAAACTAACGTGGATAATTGCTCTATTGATGGGCTCTTCCCTTGCGGCAAATGACGAGCTTGCTTGGAAACTAGAAGAGGCCCTTCAGTTCAGCGCGAGTCAGGCGAAGCACTTAGCCGAGGATATACTAACTGGCAGAGATCAGTTCGTTGACTATTCGAATACCGCAGGCGTCTGGAACATAAAGAACAATAGCACCTGGTGTAGCGGATTCGTACCGGGGCTATTTTGGTATCTCTACCAACACACCGGCGAAATTGTCTGGATGGAACGGGCGGAACTGTGGACAGAGGGTGTAAAGAGCCGTGCTACCGCGTCAGACAATGATACCGGATTTCAGATTTTCGATAGTTTTGGATTGGGCTACCTTCTAACAGGAGAAGAAAACCAGGACTACCTTGATACAATGAGAACTGGCGCCGCCACCCTTTATAATCAAAGATACCAACCCGTCATTGGCTGTTATAGATCCTGGCCTGGTGGTTCCAGTAATACGACCGATTTGCCTTTCGAAGTAAACATTGATCAAATGATGAACCTGGAACTACCGCTCTACATCGGTTATCTCGATTCCAATCAGAGCTACATTGACGCAGCTATCTCCCACGCCGACATAACCTGGGAAAATAACGTGCGCGAAAACGGCAGCACCTACCACGTTGTTTCTTACAACCTTGACGGAACGGTCGCCTCCAAGCGCACCCATCAAGGGTGGACGACCGATTCCACCTGGTCCAGAGGTCAAGCATGGGCAGTGTATGGGTATACAATGGTGTATCGCTATACGCAACTGGACCGCATGCTGGAGCGAGCTGAGTTATGCTTCGACTATTTTACAACGGCAACGGATGCACAAAGCTCAGACGCTATTCCCTATTCTGATTTTGATGCGCCTATTGACTCAAACAACCCAAGGGATTCCTCTGCAGCAGCCATCGTAGCTTCAGCAGCTCTTGAGCTTTACGATCTTACAGAAAACGAGAAGTACCTGAAGGCAGCTAGCGACATCCTCACCTCACTGAGTGGATCTGACTATCTGTCACAAGGAACCGGATACCAGTCAATACTTAGAAAAGCTTCTGAAAAATGGAGCCGCCCCGAAGTAGCCGCCATCTTTGCTGATTTCTTTTTCGTCGAAGCAGGATTGCGTTATCTAGAAATGTTTCCAGTTGATACGAGCGCTGGTAAACTGATCAACCTATCCACCCGGGGAAACGTTGGAACCGGAGAAGACGTCTTAATAGGAGGATTCGTTATAAACGAGGGTTCCCAACAAATACTCATTCAGGCAATCGGGCCCGAGCT
>CALGUT010000270.1 GCA_937920335.1 uncultured Opitutales bacterium | reverse complement strand
TGAAACATAACCATCTTCCCATAGCGGATGGTAAGGAAGGTTGTTATTCGTCAAATACTGATAGATTTCGCGATCCGTCCAATCGATAATCGGATGAATCTTGGTAATATTTCCCTGCTTCATCACCACATCGAGGTGCTTCCGCGAAGAGGCTTGCTCCCGGCGTAACCCAGCCAACCAGCCTTTCGCTTTTAACTCAACCATCGCCCGATTCATCGGCTCAACCTTGTTCATGAGGTTGTATTTCTCGAGCCCTTCCTTCCCCTGTTCCCAGAGTTTACCATAAAGTGCTTCCTGCCGCTCATTTGACAGCGTCGATTGATATACGCGGAGGTTTAGATTCAAACGCTCACTCATGTCCTCAATAAACTGGTAGGTCTCCGGAAACAAATATCCGGTATCCACGAGAATGATCGGAACCTTGGGAGCGAGATTCGACACCATGTGCAACATCACCGCGGATTGGGCTCCAAAGCTGGAACTCATCACCAACTGTTCACCGAAAGTCTTCAAACCCCAGAGAATTCGGTCTTGAGCGCTCGCATCTTCAAGCTTCGCACTCACCGGATCTACATCGGTGATAGCTTTCGTTTTTTCCACTTCAACTGGTTCGCTCACTTCCTTTTAAGGTATTTAAGGTAAGTTAGTCATAAAAAGACTAATATCCTTACTTACAACTTAAATCTAAGATTACCCCCGCGGTTGAGTATTTCTAAAAATAGGCCGAGAATCTCACTCCTTCACGTCTTGAGCAGCTAACTGAATATTCTTCTGTATCTTAAGCCGGTAGTGAAATTGCGTCCTCGCAGTGCCCCGTGTTTCCAAAGTATTCGGCAGCAGTTCCGAGAAGTTAGTCGACGACAAGACCGGACGCGAAGCAGACCGGAACACGGGACGTTCTTGCTCTACTGGTTAGTCCGCCGAAGCTCAATAATCGTCTGTGAGAATGATACGGATCCCCATTTAAAACAATCGTGCACCAGCAGGTAAGAACTCACTCCTTTATCATTAATAAACGAAGACTATTGAGACAAACGATTACCGTGCTGCCTTCATGCGCGAACACTCCCACCGTTAAAGGTATCAATCCGAACAAGGCTGCGCCAGCCATCAAGAGAACTGTTCCAAGTGATATCACGAGATTCTGGCGAATAATCGCTTTCGCTTTTCGACTCAGTATGAAAGCTGTGAGAAACTTTTCGATCTTATCGTTCATGAGAACAACCTCACTCTGTTCAAGAGCAGCATCACTACCACGGGCCCCCATAGAAACAGCTACATAAGCTGCTGCCAGGCTCGGCGCGTCGTTTACACCATCACCCACCATGGCGACCTTCTTTCCAGCTTCAGTAAGTTCCTTGATCACCTGAACCTTGTCTTCAGGCATCAATCCACTTCGAATCTCTTGAATACCGATCTTTTCTCCGACCGCATCCGCTGCGCTGCGCCGATCCCCCGTAAGCATCAGGGTCTTAATACCCATTTCCTTCAACTTGGCTAAGGTCTCTTTTGACCGCTCACGAATATTGTCTTCGAGCAGTATCCGCCCGATGAGGTCTTTTTGAAACACCCACACTTCGGTCACTGAGGGAGGCGGTTCTTCGACGTTTTTGATCCAGTCCGATAAAGGTCCCGATTCCATCAATTCCCGTCGACCAAGAAATATCGATTCATCTGCCACTTGCCCCCGTAGCCCTTTTCCGCTGAAAGACTGAAATTCGCCCACTTCGCTCGCCGTAAGTCCCTGTTTTTTGCCATGGTTGACGATTGCACGCGCCAACGGGTGATTCGAGTGCATCTCCAAACTGAACGCCAACTGAAGCACCTCATCGCTTCGACCCTCCGGAAAACTTTCAACACCGGTCACACTCAGATCTCCCTTGGTCAACGTTCCCGTTTTATCCAACGCCACCACATCGATTTCCGAAAGCTTCTCGATCGCGGCTCCGCCTCGAAATAGAATTCCATTTCTAGCCCCCCAGGCAATTGCGGCAAGAATCGCCGAAGGTATCGACAAAACCAACGCACAAGGACTGGCGACAACCAGGAAAGTCATTGCTCGATAAAAGGCGGAAAAGCCCACCTCACCCTGCTCGAATGCGGGAAGGCCGAGAACCAACCAGGAAAACAGAAAATACGCCGCCGTTATACCGAGAATCAGATAGGTATACTGAGTTCCAAACTTATCAGTGAAGCGCTGGCTCGGAGCCCGGAGTTGCTGTGCGTCATGAATTAGGCGGATAATCCTCTGCAAAGAACTTTCAGCCGCTTGACGCAACACCCGGATATCTACAACGCCCCACAAGTTTAAGGTTCCACTGAAAACACTATCCCCAGTGCCTTTTTCAACAGGCGTTGCCTCCCCCGTAAGGTTCGATTCGTCCGATGCTGTTTTCCCGGTTAAAACTTCGCCATCCACGGGAAACAACTCATCGGGTTTCACCCTTAACAAGTCTCCAGGCTGAACGCTGTTCGCCGGGCGAATTTCCACGCTGCCATCCTCTATAATAACATTTGCTGTCTTGGGAGCCGCTTTAGTGAGACTGTTAATTTCTCTATGGGTGCGATGCTCGGCGTAGTGTTCGAGAGCTCCCGATAGAGAAAACAAAAACAATAGCAACGCTCCTTCCGCCCAAGAACCAATCGCGACGGCCCCCAAGGCTACTGCCAACATCAAAAAGTGTATGTCCAGCTGCCCGCGCTTCAGGCCGTCAAATGCGTCAATCGCAGCATCCCAACCTCCACTGATTAAAGCCGCCCCGAAAAAACAATAGATCAACCAAACTGGGGTACTCTCGAATACTCCCAACAAAAAGGCGGTTGCAAGTGAGGCACCACAAATTGCCGCCAGAGTTGCCATGAACTTCCACTCCTCCTCCGATGCTTCGACGATAGAGTCCTCAGATGGCCACTCGTACTCCCTCCAGGTCCATAACGATCTCACGGCAGGACACTGGGTTTTTTCAACGATCGTTTCCTTCTTATCAGAGCGAACCCACAAACCATCCATGCCAAGGTGTGTTCCTTTTTGAGCGCGTTTCTTCAATTGATCTTCCAAACTACTGAGCAGCTCCTGGAGTGGAATTTCTAACTCAAAAGGCGTCTCCTTTGAAAACGTCGCAACCGAAACGGTATGAGTATTCGGACTTATTTTGATCGCCTGAATATCCTTCTGCTCCCTCAAAAACGCCCGTAACTCGATAACCCAAGTCGGTTCTTCAACTTTGTCCCTATTGACCATTCAAACGTCATCGTGAGCGGCCCATTGAAACAAGTAAACCTAAATTAGAATCATTCCAAAGTAGGAGTGGTTCAGCTTTTGATTCGACTCTTTTCTGACCAAACCTTTCATCCCACACATGATAGGTTTTCAAAATGAGATCGAGGCGGAGTCAGCTCCTGAGCAGCTGTTCGATCTAATACTGAAGACATTTGCGGAAGGCGGTTGGCTCCAGTCGGTCCTAGGAATGGAACACCGTCCCCAACAAGAGACCATGGCCCGCGAAGTTATGGGAGCTTTGAACAGCGACCAGCCTCTATTGTTTGAGGCTGGGACTGGTGTAGGCAAAAGCCTGGCTTACCTGATTCCTGCGATCCTCGCCTCCGTCCGCAATAAACGACAAGGTATCGTTGCGACACATACGATTTCCCTGCAGGAGCAAATCAAAGATAACGACCTAAAAATCTGCCGTACCTTATTTTCCAAGGTTCCAGAGCTTAAACCGTTCCTCGATTTCAAGGTCGCATTTCTGGTCGGTAAAGGAAATTACCTCTGTACGACTCGCCTGGATCAAGCAATCGCCCAGAAAACCGAACTAATACCAACCGACGAACAATCTGAACTCGAGCGGATCGTCCAATGGTCACTGGATACGAAGGTGGGCATCCGGCAAGAGCTCGTTCCGCCCCCTTCCTTTGAAGTCTGGGATTGGGTCAGTGCGGACTCGTCCGCGTGTAACAAGAAGCACTGCGACCCAAAAGTCTGTCACTACCAAAAAGCACGCACGAAAATCAGAGACGCGAATATCCTCATACTCAACCATAGCCTTTTGTTTTCGTTTCTCGGCTCCGGCATGCCCGTCCCGCAAGGCCGTGGCGTTCTTTACCCGGAAGATTTTGTTATCCTGGACGAGGCGCATACCGTTCCTTCGGTTGCTACCGATCATTATGGTATGGGCGTCAGTTCCTATGGCGTGAACCGACTCCTATCGTTTCTCTACAATCCCAAGCGGAAGAAAGGCCTTCTCCGTAGGCATGGCACCACGGGTGACTGCAATCTCGTCGTACGTGTTCGCAACGAGGCAGACATCTTCTTTAGCGAGGTTCGCCAGCTCTTTTTAGAAAAACGCGAGATTGCTCGTATCTATAAACCTGATTGGCTCGATCCTGCAATATTACCACAACTCAGAGGCCTAATAATTCGGATCAAAGAAATAGCGATCCACCTCGACGAAGGACCTGAAAAATCGATCGTCGAAGACCAGCGGGATCGCCTCACCGAACTTTACAACACCATCCGCCAGTTTATCGCGCAGTCGCTGGAGGACCAGGTCTACTGGGTCGAACGCGGTGGTCGTGCCGGGAAAACAATTTACTTGAGAAGCGCGCCCATAGATATCTCTGAGTATTTAAAAGAAAGCCTCTTCATGCGTGAAACGGGAGTCTTGCTGACTAGCGCGACCCTTGCCGCCGGTCCAAGCATGGAGAACTTTCAAAAACAGGTCGGCGCCGAAAAGGAATTGGCGTTTCAAGTCACCTCTCCCTTCGACTACGATCACCACGTTCAAATATTCGTCGCAGACGATGCACCGCCTCCGAATATGAAAGATGGTCGGCAAGATTTGGACTACATGGAAAACATGATCCTATTTTGCGCCGAGCAGGTCGAAGGTGGAACCCTGGTCTTGTTTACTAACTACTACGACCTCAACCAGATTGCCCGCCGCATCGAGCCTGAACTGGAGAACCTCGGTCGGTCGCTATATCAACAAGGCCGTGATTACTCACGCTCTGAACTTACCCGCGAGTTTGCCAAGGCCGGTAACGGAGTTCTTCTCGGCACCGAAAGTTTTTGGGCAGGGGTCGACGTTCCGGGTCCCGCGTTGTCGCAGGTCATCATCACCCGCCTTCCGTTTGAAAATCCCTCCCACCCAGTTGCCGAAGCCAAGAGCGACTGGATGAAAGAACAAGGAAAGAGTCCATTCCTGGAACTGACACTTCCCGATGCACTTATCAAATTTCGCCAGGGCATCGGTCGACTCGTGCGCAAAAAGGATGATACCGGATTTATAACCATCCTCGATTCACGCATTTTCTCCAAACAATATGGAATCCAATTTTTGAATACGCTCCCCAAGAAAGACTATCACCGCTTCAACAAAGGCAACCGGGACTGGATCTACGACCACGCCCAATTCTGATCATGAAAGACGATCCCCGCTTGGCACGACTCCACACATCTCTAAAAGATATCCCCTACTCCGGGAAAGTCACAGCACTCTGCTTACGCAAGGATGACGGCATTCGCAAACACCTGGGCGCGATCGAATTAGATATCCGAAAAGGCGCGATCGGCGATCGATGGATCTGGCGAACCTGGAAACATCTGGAGAATGGAGATTCCGATCCACGCGTCCAAATCGCCATCTGCAATTCACGCATCATAAACCTGATACAGAAAGAGAAGAACAACCCCTACCACCCCGGTGATAATATCATGGTCGATCACGACCTCAGCACACCCCTCTTTGCCGCGGGCAAACAGTTTCGCATCGGCAACGTGGTATTAGAAGTCACCGATGTCTTCAACGACGCCTGTGCAAAATTTGCCGGGGAATTCGGTAAGGACATTATCAAGTGGATAAACATCTCTGAATACCGAACCCTCAATCTCCGCGGCATTTACTGCCGTGTCATCAAAGGCGGCACCGTTCATGTCAGCGATCAGTTGAAAATCGAACAACAGTAGTCTGAACTCAAGGTATTTAGCAGGATTACCTTAAATCAAAATGACTCTGCTAATAAAATTAGGGGCTGAAGTAGCTAAGGACGTAAAAATGTCCTATGCTACGCACAATGTAT
>CALGUT010000269.1 GCA_937920335.1 uncultured Opitutales bacterium | reverse complement strand
TCGGCGTTACCCGTAAAGTCCTGATAGGCGCTGGTATCCCCCATCCCCATATCGTCAGCCATCATCAGAATGATGTTCGGCTTAACCGGATCTCCTGCAGCAGGAGCTTCCGGTGGAACCTTGGAACAGCCAACTAGCCATAAAGCAAGCGATAGCGCTAATACCTCAAATCTTCTAAAATATTTCTTCATCACTAAGATACGCTTCCTGTTAATTACCGATACAAATAAGTTCCCGGATAGTATGCGCATAGGCCCTACCCTCTGAAAACGATATGCTGGCCCGCGTCCACGATTGTCCAACCGGCCCCAAATCATTGATCGCTGCAATCGCTGATTCATCCAAAACATCCGAATCCCAGCGTATGACATACACGGTTCCACTCATAACCGGAACATATAGAAAATCACCGGCAACCGACGGTGTTGGCGACGCGATGTGTCCCCAACCATTTCCAATCGATCGTTTGTCGCCGAATACCTTAAAGCCTCGAGAGTTTTTCAAGTCGTTCAATGCAAACGCCTCCAAACGCATCTCAGTATCTTCCTTTGATTGGGCCGGAACGTGCCAAAGCAGCTTCTCCTTCTTGCCGGGAACCCGAGAGAGTTGCAACGGAAGCTCGAGATACTCCACCGCCCCGCTATCCACATTTACACGCCCCAGATACGGTGACGTATAGCTCCTGAAATAATCATACTTACCGACGAGCAAGTTAGAACCTTGGGTTATCATACGATTTTTGTTGGCCACCAATGTTACAGTCCTGTCTTGCCACTCGTTCCCGTTCCGGGCGCGGACCCGAACATCATCCGTGATTGAGACTTCCCGTTCAATCACGCCAGTCTTTGCATCGATCGTCAGATGCAGGCTTTTGTGAAATACCGATACGCGATCATTGCGTATGCTATTCGACTGGGTCGCCATAAACCCTTCCAACGGGAGTGTCCATAGCGTCGAACCATCGCTTAGATCCACGAGCGAAACCCCTTCTGGCTTTTCCGGCGGCCCGTGCCCGCCTCCACGCCCGACCAAAGCTACTGCCCGTCCATCACTTAGTTTCTGTGGGAGAATTACACAGCCCATGTTTAACCCACAAGTGGATGTCCAGACATCCTGACCGGTTTCCATATCCAAGGCATGCAGCTGGGTCCATTTCTCCAGAGGCGCGTCCTTGTTTTCATGCGTAAAGTGACCGACTGCATCGGGAGTGTAAATCTGGCGGGTAAATACAAACTTCCCGTCTATCAAGAAAGGCAAGGTGCGACCCACGGTAAAAATCACCCGTTTCCACTGCACATAACCTTCCATGTCGTAACAGGCGATGGTTCCGGAAGCATTGGTAAAGACAACCCGCTCACCGTCGCATACCGCTGGTGGCGCGCTGCTATCACTAAACGGTCCGGAAAGTTTTAGGGGATACTGTCCCGGAATTACTCGTTTCCAGAGAATCTCTCCGGTTGTTGCATCGCAGCACCAAGCGACAATATCACTGCCAATTTCCGAATCCTCCTGCACGGGTTTCAACGTCGTAAAAAACACTTTGCCATTTAAAACAACCGGTGTGCTTTGCCCAGTTTCAGGCAGAGTTAGTTTCCACGCAATATGTTCATCGTTCACAACGCTCCATGAAACCGGAAATGCTTCATTGGCACTGAAGTTTCCGAATTTCCCGGCTCCTTGCGGCCATTCCGCAAAGAGTGATTGAACAATGAGTAACAGACTTAGGGGTAAGAGAATTTTCATAGGAGTTTGGCGCGCGGACGCTTGGGGATAATCCACTTACAAAAACCACCGAACGAGCTAATGGCAAGGGATAGTCTCTCGATTGGGCGCATTGTCTTCGACCACCAATATCAGTCAGGATGCCCTGATCTCAAGATTTTATCGTTATCCTAATCGTTTTCGTTATCCTAATCGTTCTGTTTTTCGACTAGGTTCAAGATGCCTCGGTCCTAGCGTTCAAATCGTTATCGTCATCGTGATCGTGATCCCAACAGTTCAGTATTTCGATCAGGATTAAGATTAGGATCAAGATCAGGGTTTTTCGTTATCAAACCCCACCGCGGCGAAACCAGCTCCCTCACCGAATCGTCTGCTTTTTTGGCCGCTCCTTGGGCAACGCCACCTCCGCCATGGGGATATAGTCATCAGCGGAGATCGCCCCACCAACCACGGTATAACCGATCGGTGCTCTAGCTATTTCCGTCAAAGATACCCGTGAAACCCGCGTCACCATTTCATCACGAAATTGCGCCACAATGGCTGCATGATCTTTCTGGTAGGCCAGATTGGTAAATTCGTTCGAATCCATTTCGTGATAGTACAGCTCTTCCAAATGATTCCACTCGTAATAGATATACCGATACCGTTTGCCACGCAACGAATGACCAGTGCGATTATTTGGAAATGTGAAACTGGTCAGCGCACTGTGCGTTCGCGTTTCATTGCTGTCTTTCATTAGCGGAATAACACTTTCTCCGTCACAATGATCCGGGACCTCAAATCCCGCAAGATCAACCAGGGTCGGATAAACATCCAAAAGGCTTACCGGTTCATTAACTACAGTACCGGGTTTTCCAATACCTGGAGCTCTCACAAAGAACGGCACCCGGGTTGATTCCTCCCACAGCGTAAACTTTTCCCAATTCTCCTTCTCACCAATATGCATGCCATGATCCGACCATAAAACAACCACCGTTTCATCCGCCTTCCCTGAACGGTCCAACGCATCCAGCAAACGCCCAATTTGAGCATCCGCAAAACTGATCGATGCCAGGTAGGCCTGAATCACATGCTTCCATTGTTTGTTTTCCAAAACGAACTTCTGCCATCCACGTCGTGGGTGAATCAGCGCGTCTTTGAGATCGTCAGCCAAAACCTCCAGATCCGGTATCGTATCCAACGGATACATATCGAAATATTTCTGCGGCACTTCCCAAGGCATATGCGGCCGAAAGATACCACAG
The DNA here is from genome assembly GCA_937920335.1 of uncultured Opitutales bacterium. GTDB lineage: Bacteria > Verrucomicrobiota > Verrucomicrobiia > Opitutales > UBA2995 > UBA2995. The sequence goes on along the minus strand of CALGUT010000269.1, from coordinate 327 downwards.
GCGAGAAAGAGCGGATTTTCTCGCGGCCGATTGAGTTCGTAGTCGGCCCAGGAGACCGTTTGGTGATCAGCCATCTTTTCGTCCTCCGCCTGAATCGGCCCCCAGGTAAACCAGGCATGCCGCCCCCCTTTCCAAGAGTCGGGGTTGATTACGTTTTCCGGCGCACTGATCTGATACGGCATGGGAACCGAAACGCTTGGATAATAGAAATCCCATCCCGCGGGATCCGCTTGGTTGGTCGTCAACCAGGGTGGTGCCAATGAATGATAAAGCTTACCACCCGCCAACGTTTCATACCCACGGTTCTTAAAGAACTGCTCAACGGTT
>CALGUT010000268.1 GCA_937920335.1 uncultured Opitutales bacterium | reverse complement strand
TTCGTATCCTGCTGGCTCGGCCTATTCCTGTCAGGCCAATCACCTCGAGAAGCTGGGCGGGCGTCCTTGATTAAATCCCAGATCGGAGAGTTCGGGTTCGTTATCGTGGCAATTGGCGTATCCTACAAGGTAGTGAGTCCTGATATGCAGGCGTTGGTTTCAGGGGTCGCATTCATTACCATCTTTCTGACTCCCGTTCTTATCCGGAACGAAAAGCCCATCCTTGATTTTTTAGGAGCCCGGTCGCCCAAAGCAGCCAACGACTTTTGTTTTTTCTACGGGAAATGGCGGCAAACGATACAGATCTTTCTTCAAGATAGTGACTGGATGAAATTTGCCGGTAAACCGATTGGGCGCATCACGCTCTATTTCGTAGTGATTGTGGCAATCGTTTTGGCGGCCGTCCTGGTATCTGAAAACATTCCACCCCCAGATTTTCTTAATGTGTCCAAGGTGTTTTTCCAGCGTAGCTTGTTTCTGCTTTCTCTGGTTTTCTGTCTTCCTTTTTTGGTGGATACCATGCGGAACATGAACGTGCTGGTATTGCTGTTTTCTGATGCCGCGTTGAGCCAACCGGTGTTTCAACAGTTCTCAAAGGGAATCTACCGGTCTGTATTCAATGGTCTGATACTATTGCTATTGTTGTTCTCTTATGGATCCGCATTCCTGGCCATCGCGGCCCCTTATTTCCCAACCGGTACTACCCTCGGGGCGTTTGTGGTGTTGTCGTGTTTACTCGGCTGGATATTCTGGCATCGTATCGTTCGTATGCACAACAACTGGGAACTCGCATTCATGAGCTCCATGCAGCAGGAGGCGCAGCAACGGATATCTCAACACATCTCCCTCGGTCTGGATAAGTTTCGCAAGCAACAATCCTGGAAGGTGAAGGTGACGCCCCATGTGCTCTCGTCGGATTCTGAGTGGGTGGGCAAGCGGGTAGAGGACGTACGCTTACGCTCTGAAACCGGAGCAATGATCGCTGGGATAGAACGTAGTGGATTTGACCTTACAAACATCGGACCTAAAGAGATTCTTTATCCGGGTGATCATATTTTCCTTATGGGTGAGCCAGATCAGATCAAGAAAGCCAAGGCTCTTCTGGCGAAGCCGGCTGAAGAAGGTCGGACGAAACCTCCGTTTGCCTTTGCCTTTGATCGGACGATTATTCCTCCCTTCAGTAAACTGTCGGGAGTTGCGATCAAAGACTCCAGTCTGCGCAGAAACTATCAAATTACCATCGTAGGTATACAACGGGCAAACGAACGTATTGTAAGTCCTGCTGCCGATGAGGTTCTTCGTGAGGAAGACATGCTGCTAATGATGGGGTGCGAAGATTATTTAGAGATCGCCAAGACCGCTATCGAGCAGGATGAAGTGCAGGTGAACTGAATGGAAGCAGCTGCTATCGTTTGACTAACGGCTTGAGATGACTGTCACGGAGAATTCCACTTGCGGCAGATAAGTAAAATACGGTTGCCTAATGTCCCCTGTATTTGGTGTTGCTTATGAATTTTCTAACTTCTCTTTTCCAAACGTTTTTGCTGTTGTTGTTTTTTATGGGTTGCGCTGATAAAGCAGCCACTACTCAGACAATTGCATCTACTGAACATTCTGGGTCGAAGAAGATGAACGTGCTCTTTCTGATTGTTGACGATTGGAACAGTTATGTAACTAAAGGGACTTTTCCCGGGATTAAGACTCCGGAGCTCGATCGATTTGCTGAAACTGCGATCCACTTTCAGAATGCCTATTGCGCGGCGCCGGTGTGCGGATCGTCTCGGGCGGCGGTGTTTAGTGGCCTCTACCCACATACCACGGGTAACTATTTGAATGGGTCCGATCCCTGGAGGCAGGAACCGCTAAATACAACGGAGACATTGCCCGAGCTTTTCAAACGAAGTGGCTATGAGACCTGGGGGCGTGGTAAGCTCTATCACGCCAAGCTCGATGAGGGCCGTGAGGAGAAAAACTGGGATAACCGTCCGCTCTATGCAGGTGGCTTTGGCCCGTTTCACCCCGAGGAGGATCAGATGATCGGTAAGTTTTGGGGTTATACCGAGTATATGGGACCAGATGAAGACTTTCCTGATGTGAAGAACGTTAACGCAGCGATCGAGTATCTAAATAGTGACATTGATAAACCATTCTTCATGGCGCTCGGGCTATGGCGACCCCATACGCCCTTTGTGGCCCCCAAGCGATTTTTCGATCTCTACGAACCCGAGGATATTGCGGCGCCGCCGCCGGGATGGAAAGAGGGGGATTTGGATGATGTGCCAGCTGAAGGGCACCGGCTATCAAAGATCTGGGGTGAACGTTGGGACCAGACGGGTGGAAGTAATCCTTCCGATTGGAACAAGTTACTCCATGGATTTGCGGCAAATACGAGCTTCGCCGATTGGAGTATCGGCCGGGTGCTTGAGGCTTTGGACAAGAGTGAGTATGCTGACAACACCATGGTGATCTTCTTCTCAGACAATGGGTATCATATGGGCGAGAAAGATCACTTTGAAAAAGCGACCCTCTGGGAGATGTCCGCCTATACTCCGATAATGATTCGCATGCCGGATCGGGCGCATGCGGGTGTGGTAACGGAGACGCCGATTAACTCGATCGATTTCTTTCCCACACTGATGGATTATTGCGGGCTCCAGCAACCGGACCATAATCCCGAAGGCTTGAGCCTACGGCCGTTGCTTGAAGATCCACTTGCTGAGTGGGATCGACCGTCAATCACCACCTATGGAGTTGATATCTTTTCGGCAAGGAGCCCTCGTTACCGCTACATTAGTTATCCAGATGGCTCAGAGGAATTATATGACCATGCTAACGATCCGTATGAGTGGAGCAATTTGGCCAACGATCCAAAAATGGAACTGATCAAAAACGAATTGAAAGTCTGGAAACCGGACTCATTCGAAGCGTCCAACGGGGGCCGCGATGGATAAATAGTGAGCTACTCCCCAACTGGAAACGGTCCTTCTTCGAACGCCGTGTCATGATAGCCTTTCTTGCCGATGAGGTGAGTCAGGGGACTCTATCTCTTAATTTCGAAAGCATTCCTGATTTCTTTTAAGAACGTTTCTTCTTCTTCTGCCATTACCCAATCCGAGTAAAAAAGTAGCTTGCAGAGTTTTAAGGCACGAAACTTTAACTCATCGTCCTTCAACCGATTGCTTATGTCGGTTAAATGCGACGCTCTCTTTTTTTCAGTTTGGATAATTTCAAGTGTGCGTGTTTTGGAGGCCTGAAGGTAAGCCTCAATCGAGAGTTCGGAATGCCATTTAAAG